>DASQZF010000060.1:0-1823 GCA_035638835.1 Allosphingosinicella sp.
AGACAAGAAATTCCTCCCCGAGATTTCTCGGGGAGGGGGACCGCGCGAAGCGCGGTGGAGGGGTTCTCCAGCGCCCGAGAACCCCTCCACCAGGCTTCGCCTGGTCCCCTTCGGGCAAATGCCGGGGAGGATTTAGACATGAAGGCCCTCCAATGACCCCGCAAGACGACGAAACCCTGTGGCGCAACCGCTTCATCGCCATCAACCTGGTGCGGATCGGCGGAACGGTCGTGGTCCTGATCGGACTGGCCATCTGGCACGGCAACATCCTCGTCGAAGGCGGAACGCTTGGCGTCGGCCTGCCGATCACCCTGGCCGGCCTGGCCGCCAGCTTCCTCGGGCCGAAATGGCTCGCGTCTCGCTGGAAGACCCCACCCGCGCCATGAAGCGTTTCTACAAGCAGGCGACCGTCTCCCCAGAGGCGGGCGGAGTCGCCATCCTGCTCGACGGGCGCCCGGTTCGAACGCCGGCCCGGGCGCCGCTTCGGGTTCCCACCGAGGAGCTGGCGGAGGTGATCGCCGCGGAATGGAACGAGCAGGGCGAAAAGATCGAGCCGCACCTCATGCCGCTCACCGGCCTTGGCAATGCGGCCATCGACCGAGTCACCCCCGATCCGGCCGCCTTCGCCCGCACCCTCGCCCAATATGGCGAGAGCGACCTGCTCTGCTACCGGGCGGAGGGGCCGCAATCCCTGGTCGAGCGCCAGCAGCGGGTCTGGGATCCTTTGGTCGGCTGGGCCCGCACCCGCTTCGGGATCGAGATCGAGACGACGGCCGGGGTCATGCACAGGCCCCAGCCCGCCCCGACCGTCGAGCAGCTTGGCCGGGCCGTCGCCGCGCGGGCCCCGTTCCAGCTGGCCGGCCTGGCGCCGCTGGTGACCGTCGCCGGCTCGCTGATCATCGCTTTGGCCCTCGCCGAGGGCGCGATCGGCCTCGAGGCGGCATGGGACGCCGCCATGCTCGACGAGGCCTGGCAGGCCGAGCAATGGGGCGCGGACCCGCTCGCCGCCGCCTCGCTCGAGAGCAGGCGGCGCGACTTCGAGGGCGCGTACAGGTTCCTGACCCTGCTTTGACCTCCTCTTCCCGAGTGGCCGGTGAGCTTGTCCTTCGATACGCGTCTTCGCCAAGCTCAGCCGGTACTCAGGATGAGCGTTAGTTTAAACCGCTCATGCTGAGTAGGCATTGAGCGAAGTCGAAATGCCGTATCGAAGCACGCCCACAGGCTATCTGGGTTCAACCGTGTGTGCGGCTTGAGCTGATGCAACCGACTGTGCCCGCTCCCGGTGCGGAACGAACCAGCGGGCGACGACCAGCCCGGCGACGATCAGCGCGATCGACTCGGCGATGAAGGTGTAGATCCAGAAGCCCCAGCCATAATGGTTGAAGATGGGCGAGCCGAGATATTCCCAGATTGTGAACCCCAGCGAGACGCAGACGATGAGCCTCGCCAGCTCGGCGAAGCTGCGTCCGCCCACCGCCGCCAGCCCGAAGGCGATCAGGAGGCCGGCCACCAATGCGACGATGAAGCCGGGAAGGATCGCCGACATGTCGTCCGGCGAATAGCCGCGCGTGTTGAAATGGACGGTGGCGATCGGACCGCGCGCGTAGAGCACCGCTCCGGCGGCGCTGTTATGGGCTGGAATGATGTAGGTGCCGGTGCCGCCGGGGCTGAGATTCTGGGCCAGCGCCGTCTGGACCGCGGCGTTCTGGGCTTCGTCGGCCTTCGAATAGGCCAGCTCGCCGAGCGGGGTCGCCCAGAAGACGAAGCCGATCACGAATATGATGATTCCGGCGACGAGGCCGCCGATCACGGTCCGGATCATG
>DASQZF010000061.1:0-4880 GCA_035638835.1 Allosphingosinicella sp.
GGCAGCGCCCCGGGGTCTGCCCGGAGTAGCCCCCGAGGCGGTGAAGAATATCCTCGCCGCCGCGGCCGCGCTCCAGAAGACCCTGCTTGCAGGCTCCGAAAGCGTCGGCCCCCGCTTCGCCGCCGAGGCCCGCGCCATCCATCTCGGCGAGGCCGAAACCCGTCCGATCCACGGCGAGGCGACCCGGGCCGAGGCCGAAAGCCTGATCGAGGAAGGAGTCGCGATCGCTCCTCTGCCTTTCCCGGTGGTGCCGCCCGGCGAGGAGAATTGACCGGCGGCCCCGCTCGCCCTAGTCCCTGCCGCAGGCGGCGCGGCCCCGTAGCTCAGCAGGATAGAGCATCAGATTCCTAATCTGAGGGCCACAGGTTCGAATCCTGTCGGGGTCACCACCGCCGCCGCCCGTGAGATGGGAGCATAGATGACCGGCCCAGTTGAACCGAAGGACGGCGATCTCGTTCGTCCCGAACCCGGGATCGAGGTCCCGTTGGAAGTCCGGGAGGCGGTCCGGACGCTCATCCGCTGGGCCGGCGACGATCCCGATCGCGAAGGCCTGGCGGACACCCCCGCCCGGGTCGGCCGCGCCTGGAAGGAATATGCGCAGGGCTATGGCGAGGACCCCTCGCACCATCTCAGCCGGACCTTCGAGGAAGTGGGCGGCTATGACGAGATCGTGCTTCTGAAGGACATACCCTTCCAGTCCCATTGCGAGCACCATCTCGCGCCGATCATCGGCAAGGCTTCGATCGCCTATCTGCCCGCCGAGCGGGTCGTCGGCATCTCCAAGCTCGCCCGGGTCCTCCACGGTTTCGCCCGCCGGCTGCAGGTGCAGGAGCGGCTCACCGCCCAGGTCGCCGACTGCGTCTGGGAGCATCTGAAGCCCCAGGGCGTCGCCGTCGTCATCGAGGCCAGCCACGCCTGCATGACCGCGCGCGGGGTCCGCACGCCCGGAGTGATGATGACGACCAGCCGCATGATGGGGGTCTTTCGCGACGACCAGCGCAGCCGAAGGGAAGTGCTGGCCCTGATGGGCTGTTAGAGGGGAGGGCCGTCATTGCCAGCGTCGCGAAGCAATCCAGCGCTGCGCATACGCCCGCTGGATTGCATCGTCGCTACGCTCCTCGCAATGACGTCGCTCCTAAAGCACCGACTCCAGCACGGCCGTCCTCAGCCGCTCTATCCCCATGCCCTTCTCGGCCGAGGTGACCATGATCTCGGGATGGGCGGCGGGATGCTTGCGGCCCTCCTCGGCGGTGGCGGCCTCGACCTCCGCCAGCTCCGACGCCTTCACCTTGTCGGCCTTGGTCAGGACGAGGTGATAGCTGACCGCGGCGTCGTCGAGCATCTTCATCACGTCGAGGTCGATCTCCTTGAGACCGTGGCGCGAGTCGATGAGGACCAGCGCCCGCTTCAGCACCTGGCGGCCGCGAAGGTAGGAATTCACCAGCTGACGCCACTTCTTCGACACGTCCTTGGGGGCCTTGGCGAAGCCGTAGCCCGGCATGTCGACGAGCCTGAAGCGCAAGGGTTCGCCAACCTCGAAGAAGTTGAGCTCCTGGGTCCGCCCCGGAGTGTTCGAGGTTCGGGCGAGGCCGTTGCGATTGGTGAGGGCGTTGAGCAGCGACGACTTGCCGACGTTGGAGCGGCCGGCAAAGGCCACTTCCGGCGCGGTCGGGTCGGGCAGGAACCTGAGGCCGGGGGCCGACTTGAGGAACGTGATCGGCCCGGAAAAGAGCTTCCGGGCCGTCTCGTCGAGGTCCGTTTCGGATTCGCTCACTTCGCGGGCGCGGGCGTTTCCGCCGCCGCCTTCATCCCGGGATAGCGGCTGTAGAGCCACTTCTGCTGAAGGATGGTGAGGATGTTGTTGACCGTCCAGTAAAGCTGGAGCCCGGCCGCGAAGGGCGCCATCGCGAACATCAGCACCCAGGGCATGATCGCGAACACCTGCTTCTGCACCGGATCGGTGGCCGGCGGGTTCAGCTTGAACTGAAGCCACATGGTGATCCCGAGCAGGATCGGGAGAATGCCGAGCGCCAGGAAGGACGGCGGCTGGAAGTCGAGATATCCGAACAGGTTGACCGGAGTCAGCGGATCGGGCGCCGACAAGTCCTTGATCCAGAGCGCGAATGGCTTGTGGCGCATTTCCACCGACACCATCAGCACCTTGTAGAGAGCGTAGAAGATCGGGATCTGGATGAGGATCGGAAGGCAGCCCGCCATCGGGTTCACCTTCTCCTCCTGGTAGAGCTTCAGCATCTCCTGCTGCAACCGCGGCTTGTCGTCCTTGTAGCGCTCCTGGAGCGTCTTCATCTTCGGCTGGAGCACCCGCATCGCCGCCATCGACTTGAACTGCTTCTGTGCGATCGGGAACATCAAGGTTCTAACGATCAGGGTGAGGCAGATGATCGCAACGCCGAAATTGCCGAGCGCGGCGTAGAGCCAGTTCAGGAGCGAGAAGATCGGCTGCATGAACCAGCGGAACCAGCCCCAGTCGATCGCCCGCTCGAGCGGCGTTCCGAGCTGCGCGGTGTAGCGATCGAGCAGGTCGATCTCCTTCGCTCCGGCGAAGACGTGGGAAACGTAGCGCGAGCGGGTCCCGGGAGCGGTCATGATCGGTTCGGCGATCGAATCGGCCTGGAAGCTGTCGCCGGCCTTCTTGTGGCGGAAGGTCGATTCGACCGACTTGCCCTGGTCGGGGACGAGCGCCGCCAGCCAGAAGGTGTCGGTGAAGCCGATCCAGCCGCCGCGGCTGTTGAAGCGGCGTTCGCCGGCCTCGACGATCGTGCCATAGTCGTTGTCGTAATCGGCTCCGCCGTTGAAGACCCCCATCGGTCCGACATGGGCGGTCCAAAGATCGGGATCCTTCGAGGCGCCTCTCCGGCTGAGCACCGAATAGGGGCGCGCCGCGAAGTCGCCGGCGCCCCGGTTGACGACCCTCTGGTCGACGGAGAACAGATAGGAATCGTCCACCGCGAGGACGATCTGGAAGAGCTGGCCCTGGCCATTGTCCCAGTCGAGGGTGACGGGGCGCCCGGGGGCCAGCACGGTCGAGCTCGACGACCACAGGGTTTCCGGTCCCGGAACCCGCTGCGGCTGGCCGATCCAGCCAAGGCTCGCGAAATAGGCTCCGGGGCTTCCTTCCGGAGAGAGCAGGCGGATGGCGGGCGAATCCTTCGCGATGCTTTCGCGATGCGTGGTCAGCACGAGGTCGTCGATCCGAGCGCCCTTGAGGCTGATCGAACCGGCGAGGTGCGGAGTCTCGATCCGGATCCTCGGCGATTCGCGAAGAACCTGGTTGCGGTCCCGGATCGCTATCGGGCCGTCGGCGGCGGGGTCGGCCTTGGGCTGAGGGATCGGCACCGACTTGCCGTCGACGACCTTGGTCGCGGGCGGCTTCGCCGTCGGGAAGAATTGCTCGCTGAGGAAACTCCAGCCGATCAGAACGATCGCCGACAGGACGATCGCCAGGACCATGTTGCGCTGATCGTTCACCTTATTTCCCTCTCACGGTACCGGATCTGCACCGGATCCCCCCCAGGGGTGGCATCGCAGCAGTCGTCTGGCGGCCATCCAGCCGCCGCGGAGCGCTCCATAGCGCTGGAGCGCGGTAATTGCATAGGCCGAGCAGCTGGGCTGGAAGCGGCAGCTCGGCGGAAGCACCTGCGACGGGCCCAATTGCCAGCCGCGGGCGATCCAGATGAAGAGACGGGCGAGCAAGGATTATTCCCTGCCCGTTCGGGCTGAGCCTGTCGAAGCCCTCCCTTTCCTGGCTTCGGTCGAGGACGAGAAGGAGTGGCCTTCGACAGGCTCAGGCCGAACGGAGTGGTTCCTCACCTTGGCAAGCGCCTTTCCAAGCTCCACCCTGAGCAGCCCGAAATCCCGCTCGATCCCGCCCTGGCGGCCGATCAGCACATGGTCCGCGCCAGCAATGCCGTTCCCCGGCAGGAGGTCGCGCGCCAGGGTCCGGAACCGCCGCTTCATCCGGTTGCGCACGACGGCCCCCCCGATCTTCCTGGTGACCGTGATCCCGAGGCGGATCCGGGGATCGCCATCCTCGCGCGGCCGGACCAGAAGGACGAAGCCGGGCATGGGGGCGCGCCGGCCGCGATTGGCGGCCAGGAAATCGGCTCGGCGGGTGAGGGAGCTCAGGCGGAGAGGTTCTTGCGGCCCCGCGCCCGGCGCGCGGCCAGAATCTTGCGGCCGCCGACGGTCGCCGTCCGGGCCCGGAAGCCGTGCCGGCGCTTGCGCACGAGATTGCTCGGCTGGAAGGTGCGCTTCATCGCTCGATCCCTGAAAACTGGAGTTGTGAAAGTTGTAATTAAAAGGGCCGCCCTCGCGAGAGCGGCCTTCGTCGTCGGAGCCGTTAGGCAAATCGTCGCCGCAAGTCAATTCCCCAGCGGCCGCCTCCGCCTCCTGCCGGGCCTTCAGAAGCTCCTGCCGCCGCTTGGCGCTGGCCCGTCTCAGGCCCCAGTCCGCCCAGTCGCCCTTCTTCGGGTGGCGCCGCTTGAAGCGCACGTAATAGCGCTTGGCCCAGGCGCTGTACCTCAGCACCAGGGAAAGGCCGGCGGCGAACACCACGATTCCGCCCGGCCCCGGAATCGGTCCGAGCAGCGGAGTCAGCCCGATCAGGATGAACCCGAGCACGACCAGGAAGCTGCGCACGGCCGGGTATTCAGTGAGGTGCCGCCAGTCGATCCTTCCCATGGCCCCCATGTGGGAAAGCTGTGTTAGCCGCGCAAGACGGCCTAGGTGTTTAGTCCCGGCCTTTGATGGGTCGGGTCGATTGTGAATCGTTCGGGCTCGCTTGTCCAGATTTTGCAGATGTATTCGAACGGCGTGAGGCCTTTGAGGGTCTTGAGGCGCCGTCCGTAATTGTAGGCGTC
>DASQZF010000062.1:0-16144 GCA_035638835.1 Allosphingosinicella sp.
TGGGGTCAGGCCGATTCACCTCGTCATTGCGAGCGAAGCGAAGCAATCCAGTGCGGCCTCGAACGACACTGGATTGCTTCGTCGCTTCGCTCCTCGCAATGACGGATCAACATAAAGCCATCACGCTCTAGCGTCGTCCCAGCGAAGGCTGGGACCCCGGGGGGGGGGTGATAAACGCGGCGCCTTTCACCCGCCGAGGCCCCAGCCTCCGCTGGGGCGACGATCAGGCGAGAAACTCGGGATCCGCCACGATGCGCCCGTCCGCAAGGTCCGCCACTCCGGCCCGGAACGGCACCATCGTCCGACGGCCGTCGGGCTTCTCGATCTCGAGGATGTCGCCCGCTCCGAAATCCTCGACCGCGACGACCCGGCCCAGCGGCTCGCCGGACTCGCTCTCACAGGGAAGGCCGATCAGGTCGGCGTGATAATATTCGCCCTCTTCGAGCGGCGGCAGCGCCGAGCGGGGAACGGTGACGAGCTGGCCGCGCAAAGCCTCGGCCGCGGTCCGGTCGGAGATTTCCGCGAAACGGGCGATGGGAGTGCGGTCCCCCTTGAGCGAGGCGAGGGTGAGGAGCCTCTCCCCCACCCTCACCCGCTCGTGATGCTTCAGGCTGTCCGCAGTCCGAGCGAACAGCTTGAGGCGCACTTCGCCGCCAATGCCGTGAGCCCCGGCGACGGCGGCGAGCGCGACCTGTTCCTCGGCCAAGTTTATTCGGCCTTTTCGGCGCCCTCGGCGGGAGCGGCCTCGTCCGAACCTTCGACCGGATCGCTTGCCGACTGGCCCTCGTTGGACGCCTCATCGGCCGGGGTCGCTTCGCCGTCAGCGGCGGGAGCCTCCTCGGCGGCAGGGGTCTCCTCGGCGACCGGGGCCTCCTCGGCTACGGGAGCCTCCTCGGCTACGGGAGCTTCCTCGGCTGCGGGAGCCTCCTCAGCGGCAGGAGCCTCCTCGGCGGCGGGCGCTTCAGAAGCGGCTTCCTCGGCGACGACCTCGTCGGCGGCGGGAGCCTCCTCAGGCGCGGGCGCTTCCGCTTCCGCCGCGGCAGCGGTGGCGGCCTCGGCTTCGCGGGTGGCGCGCTCCTCGGCGCGCTCCTTGGCCTTGTCGCCGGGGACGCCCTTGTTCGGGTTGTTGCGAGCGGCGCGCTCGCGCACTCCGGCGGCGTCGAGGAAGCGGGCGACCCGGTCGCTCGGCTGGGCCCCGACGGAGAGCCAGTGGCGGGCGCGATCGGCGTCGAGCTTCACGCGCTCCGGGCTGTCCTTGGGGAGCAGCGGATTGTAGCTTCCGATCCGCTCGATGAACTTGCCGTCGCGAGCGGTGCGGGCGTCGGCGACGACGATCTTGTAGTAGGGGCGCTTCTTCGCGCCGCCCCGGGAAAGCCGGATTGAAACTGCCATTTTACGTTCCTTCTCTTCTGATCTTGGCGTCACCCCAGCGACGGGGTTCCGTCACTTCTTCATGAACTTTTCGAAGCCGGGCGGGAGGTTCATCGGCGCTCCGCCCGGGCCCGGAAGGCCGGGCATTCCGCCCATTCCGCCAAGGCCCCCAAGACCCCCGGCGCCGCCACCGAACATCGCCCCGAGCTTGCCGAGGCCGCCCATCTTGCGGATCTTCTTCATAGCGCTGGCCATGTCCTGGTGCATCTTGAGGAGCTTGTTCACCTCCTGCACAGTCCGCCCCGAGCCCTTGGCGACCCTGATCTTGCGCTTGGCGTTGAGAAGTTCCGGCCGCTTGCGCTCCTTGGGAGTCATCGAGCCGATGATCGCGTCGAGATGGACGAGGACCTTGTTGTCGACTCCGCTCGCCTCCATCGCTCCAGAAATCTTCTTCATTCCCGGAAGCATCGCCGCGAGGCCGGTGATCCCGCCCATGCGCTGCATCTGGGCGAGCTGCGAGCGAAGGTCGTCGAGGTCGAACTGGCCCTTGGCCATCTTCCGGGCCATCGCCTCGGCTTCTTCGACCTGGATGGTCTCCTGCGCGCGCTCGACCAGGCTGACGACGTCGCCCATTCCGAGGATCCGGCCGGCGACCCGCTCCGGGTGGAAGGCCTCGAGCGCGTCGATCGCCTCGCCCACGCCGGCGAACTTGATCGGCTTGCCGGTGACGGCGCGCATCGAGAGCGCGGCGCCGCCGCGGGCGTCGCCGTCCAGGCGGGTGAGGACGATTCCGGTCAGGTCCACCTGGCCGGAGAAGCTGGTCGCGACGTTGACGGCGTCCTGGCCGGTCAGCGCGTCGACGACGAGCAGGATCTCGGCCGGGCTCGAAACGTCGGCGACCGCCTTCATCTCGTCCATCAGGGCCTGGTCGACATGGAGTCGGCCCGCCGTGTCGAGGAGCAGGACGTCGAAGCCCTGGAGGCGGGCGGCCTGGAGTGCGCGTCGGGCGATGTCGACAGGCTGCTGGCCGGCGACGATCGGAAGGGTGGCGACCTGGGCCTTCTCGCCGAGCACTCGAAGCTGCTCCTGGGCGGCGGGACGGGCGACGTCCAGCGACGCCATCATCACCTTCTTGCCGGACTTCTCGCGAAGGCGGCGGGCGATCTTGGCGGTGCTGGTGGTCTTGCCCGAACCCTGGAGGCCGACCATCATCACGACGGCCGGCGGAGTGACCTCGACGTTGAGCTCGGAGGCCTCGGCGCCGAGCATTTCGACGAGGGCGTCATGGACGATCTTGACGACCTGCTGGCCGGGCGTGACCGACCGGAGGACCTGCTGGCCGACCGCCTGCTCGGTCGCCTTGTCGACGAACTCGCGGACCACCGGCAATGCGACGTCGGCCTCGAGCAATGCGATCCTGACCTCGCGCATCGCGGCCCGGACGTCGGCCTCGGTCAGAGCGCCTCGGCCGCGAAGCCGGTCGAAGACTGCGCCGAGGCGGTCGCTCAGACTGTCGAACATGCTCTTCCTTCCACCGGCTTGCAGCTTCGAACGCGAAAAACGCCGGCGGGCGAAACTCGCCGGCCAGCGCGCGCCCCCTGAGGCGCTATACTATCCCAAAGGGATGTGGGGGCGCATAGCGGCAGAGAGAAGAAATGGCAAGCTGGGCGCACTCGCGGCCGCGCTGCTTCGTCTACCGTTGTCACGAGCCGGAGACGTGGCGTAGATTGCAGGGCGATAAAGCTATCGTGGTGAGAGTCGGCCTCGCGCGGCCTGGAGTGGAGCCTTCATGGAAGAAGCCAGAATCGCGGGCAGCGAGCCAAGACCGGCCGAAGACCTTCTCGACTCGCCCGATCTGGCCCAGGCGCTCGAGAGCGGCCAGTTCAAGCAATTCCTCGACCATATGCCGGTGGCGATCGCCGTATCCGAGCTGCGCGAACCCGAATGCGTGGTCTACGCCAATCTGGAGTTCGAGCGGCTGAGCGGCCTGCGCTCCGGGGAAATCGTGGGCCGCGGCTGGGAAAGCCTGCCCGGACGAGGTCAAGCCGAGGGCGATGAGCGAAGCCTCGGCGAAGCCGTCGGCGGCGAGCAGGAATATGTCGGGGTTTTCCAGATCGAATGCTCGGGCGGGGCAAGGACAGTCGACGCCTGGTCCAATTTGATCGAGGCCGAGGACGGCACCCCGTGCTTCCGGCTGGTAGCCCTGGCGGAGGCCGGGCGGCGCGGCGAGGCCCATGCGGAGGAGCTCGAGCGGCTCATCGAGGAGAAGGACGTCCTCCTCCGCGAGCTTCAGCACCGGGTGAAGAACAACCTCCAGATGATCACGGCGCTGATCCGGCTCGAGGCCCGGAGCCTGCCCGACGATTCGACCGGATCTCGCTTCGACCGCCTGGCAGGCCGGGTCGAGTCGCTGGCGCTGCTCTACCGATCGCTTTCCGACGACGTGAATGCCGAGACCATCGACCTCGGAGTCTATCTGAGCGAGATCGCCTCGGCGGTGATGCGGGCCCATGCGCCGGAGGGGATCAGGCTCGACCTCAAGGTGGATACCTGGCCGGTCTCGGTGAACGTCGCGATGCCTGCGGGGCTGGTCGTCAACGAGCTCCTGACCAATGCGCTCAAGCACGCCTTCGTCGGCCGGGACGGCGGCACCATCACGCTTCACAGCCTGGTCGACGCTGGAGGGTGCAGGGTGGTCGTCGCCGACGACGGGACGGGCTTGGCGGATGGCGAGACCTGGCCGAAGCCGGGCAAGCTCGGAGCGATGATCGTGCAGTCGCTCCGCCAGAACGCCAAGGCCCGGCTCGACGTCCGCTCGACCCCCGGCGAAGGGGTCCAGGTGACGATCTTCTTCGACCGCGCCGACGCCGCTCCGCCGGAGAAGGGTTGAGGCCCTCAATTCTTCCCCGGCCTTTGCCGGGGAGGGGTACCTACAAAGTCCGAAAGAACCCCTCCACCGCGCTTCGCGCGGTCCCCCTCCCCCAGAAAACTGGGGGAGGAATTAGCGGGGTCGCCCGGCGTGAATGTCGGTGGCGCGGTGGCGGCAAGTGAGCCATGACAAGCCATGAACGCCCTGCTCCGCCTTCTGCCCCTGTTCCTGGTCCTGCTCGCAGCGGCCCCCGCCAGCGCCGAACGCGGTCCCGCCGGGGTCTACTGCCTCACGGGGGAACAGGACGTCGCGTCCGGCTTCCGGCTCCAGCCGAACGGCCGTTTCCAATATTTCCTTAGCGCGGGAGCGCTCGACGAACGGGCCGAGGGGCGCTGGAGCGTCGCCGACCGGGTGGTGACTCTTGCGACCGAGCCGAAACCGGCGCCGCCCCTGTTCCGGGCGGGACATTCGGGGCGGATCGAGGGGCCGGCCCTGAGCGTCAAGGTGAGCTCGCCGGCCGGCCGCGGAATCGCCGGGGTGGATCTTCGGATCGGCTTCGACGAAGGTCCGGCGGTCGAGGACTACACGCAGCAGGACGGCTGGACCCTTCCGGCCGGCGAGAAACGGATCCCGCGATGGGTCGAGCTCGAGGTGCCGATGCACGCCGTCGCCTCGCCCCGTTTCCCGATCGACCTCGCGGCCGGCAACGCCCTCGCCTTCACCCTCGTCCCCAACGACCTCGGAGTGGTGGATTTGACCGGAGTGAGGGTCGAGCTGGCCGGCAAGGCGCTGATCGTGCATCGCGGCGGCGGAAAGCTGCGCTACGAGACGGTGCGCGAGTGACGCCGGTCGAACCGATCAGTGGATCCGACGGAGCTTGACGCCTTTCCTTTCGAGAAGGGCCGGGATTCCGTCTGCGCCGACGAGGTGGCCGATCCCTATCGCGACGAATTGGTCCTCCTTGCCCGCGAGCAGCGCTTCGATACGCCCGGCGTAACGCCGGTTCCGCTCGACGAGCAGGCGCCGGTAGAGCGAAGGCATCTTCGCCTTGAGCTCCGCATTGAGGATGGAGTCGATGGCGGCCACGTCGCCGCTCTCCCACGCGTCGGCGATCCGGCTCGGCAGGTCCGCTCCGCGCGCGGCGCGATCGACGACGTTCTCGAGGAAGGCGAGCTGCTCGTCCTCGGGGAGGTCGGCAAGGTAGCGGACCTGCTCCTCCGGAGTGTCGAACCCTTCGATCCGATCCCCTTCGGCGGCGGCAGAGGTTCGAAGGCTCAGGTCGGCGCCGGCTTTGGGATCGAGACCGGCCCGGGCAAGCGGCAACCGGGAAAGGGTCACCGCGGCAAGCCAAAGCCTCATCGGCGAGAGGCGCTCGGCCGGCACGCCGTATAGGGCAAGGACTGCATCCAGCTTCGCCTTGAGCGCGGGCGGCAGCCGCGACTCGAGCGCCCTCGACGGATCGAGGCCGAGCTTTTGGATCACGGCCGCGGCGGCTTCGCGGTGCCCGTCGGTCCGAACCTCGAGCCAGAGGGCCGTCGAAGACTCGAGCGCGGCATCCAGCTCGCGGGTTCGCCATTTCGAGTTCGGCCGGGCGACGTGCGCCGTCCCGAACAGGTAGACGGTGGAATCGCGATCGCTGGCCGCCCACAAGGCGGGGGCCGCCCGGGCGGGGACGGCGGCGAAGGCGGCGGCGAGAGCGAGCGCCGGAGCGGCGAAGCGTGAAAGGCGAATCACGGATGACCTCCTCGATGTGCGACATAGCTTGCATAACAAGGTATATTGGCGTAGCAAGCCATTATGGATATCAACTCCTGGCAGAGCCAGCTTCGCAAAGGCGCGGCCGAGCTCGTCGTCCTCAGCGTTCTGAAGGGCGGCGAGCGCTACGGCCTCGACATATTGGAGCAAGCCGGCGGAAGCGGCGGAGTGTTGTCCGACGGCACCTTGTATCCGCTGCTCACGCGCCTCGAGCGCGAGGGCAAGCTGGAGGCGCGATGGGCGATGGCCGACGACGCCAAGGTCCCTCGCAAATATTACCGCCTCAGCGACGAGGGGGAGGCGATGATCGGCGAGATGCAGCGCCTGTGGCATGAATTCAGCGCCTTCGTCAGCGGCGCGATCGAGGAGTCCCGACATGGAAAGCGCACTGCCGTCCGCGGCCGAACGATATCTTGAGCGGCTGGAGCGTGCGCTTTGGGCGCTGCCGTCCGAGGAGCGCGAAGCCATCCTGCTCGAGCTTCGCGGCCACCTCGCCGCGCGGCGCGCAAGCGCCGACGAGACGATCGCGGCGCTGGGCCCGCCCGAGCGGCTGGCGCAGGACTTCCTTGCCGCAGGCGCGGGCGGCGGCGGACCGGCGGCGCTGCCCGAGGCCGGTACCCCACGACGGCTCAGCCTCCATTCGGTCCTGAGCCAGGTGCTCGCCACATGGCGCGGGAGCCGCGAAGGATTGTTCGCGGTAGGCGGAGTGCTGCTGACGGTTCTGATCGCGTCCGACTGGGCCTTGTTCACGCTGGCTTTGAAGCCGGATGGCGCCCTGCCCGCCTGGACCGTGATGGTCGGCCGGACCGGGGCCGTGCTGATCGCCCTTTGCGCGGCCTATCGGCTCCTGCTCGCCTCGAACGGTCGGGCCTGGGCGGTGGATCTCTCGACCGTTCGATTCATGGGCGGAACCCTTGGAGTGCTGGTCTTGAGCGCGGCCGGCGCGGTCGCGGTGACTCGCGCGGCCACGACGGGGCTCGACGCCGCCGGCATTGCCGAGGGCGCCTTGCCGGGCATCCGGGCCGCGGTCGCGTTCCTCGCCCTGGCGGCGGCCGCGTTCCTGCTGCTCCGGATCCAGCCCTGGCTTGCGGCTCTGGCGGTCGAGCGGCGCGACCTCGGCCTTCGGGACAGCTGGCGCGGGACCCGAGGGCGGATGGCGGCCATCGCCAAGGGCTGGGCGGTTCTCGTTCTCCCGCTCTATCTGCTTCATTTCCTCTTGAGCTACGCGGCCGTGAAGCTGTTCCCGCTGGGGGTGGCCCAGCTCGCCTTCGCGGGCCTGGACGGAATCGTCTCGACGGCGATGGCCCTGGCGGCGGCCTTGCTCAACGCAACGGCTTTCCGCTGGGTCACCGGAGATCCCACACCGGCCCCGACTCCCTTCCGCAGCGAGCAGCCCCGAGCCGACCTGATCGAGGCCGCCCGGATCCGCCTGGGCCAGCTCGCCCGTCCGCCGGAGCTCGGCGCCGCGCCGCATTGAGCAGGTGGACGAACGCTCCCGGCCAGGCCTAGAGGGCGCCGTGGCCCCTCCCCTCATCCTGGTCGACGCCGACGCCTGTCCAGTGAAGGAGGAGATCTACAAGGTCGCCTTCCGCCACGGCGCGGCCGTAAAGATCGTCAGCAACGCGCATTTCCGGGTGCCGGCCCATGATCTCATCGAGCGGGTGGTCGTCGGAGCGGGCTTCGATGCCGCGGACGACTGGATCGCCGAGCGGGCGGGGCCTCGCACAATAGTGGTGACCGGCGACATACTGCTCGCCGACCGTTGCCTGAAGGCCGGCGCGGCGGTGATCGGGTCCAACGGCAAGCCGTTCACCTCGGCCTCGATCGGGGCGGCGGTCGCGACCAGGGCGATCATGGCCGACCTTCGCGCCGGGATGGACGGACCGGGCGGCGGGCCGGCCCCCTTCGCCAAGGCCGACCGGTCGCGCTTCCTCTCGGCGCTCGACGAGGCGCTGGTGCGCCTGAAGCGGGGCTGAGGCTCAGCGGTCGCGCAAGCCGCCATATCCCTGGCGGACGGTCACCGGCTCGATGCAGTCGCCGACCCGGTTCAGGACGGTCAGGGTGAGGTCGCCGGAAGGAAGCTCGCCGAGGCGCCTGGGCTTCGCGGCCTCGGGCGAACGGATCGGGCGGACCTTCAAATCGTCCTGGCAGATGCGCGACGGCATTGCGGCCTGAGCCGGATGGTTCCGAGGCGCGGACCATTGCGCCGGCGCGGCCGGAAGCTCGGATGAGGCCGGTGGAAGGGCAAGGGCGAGAGCGAGGAAAGCAAGGCGCATGACGTCTCCTTTCGAGCCGCTATGATAGCGCGATTCGGGCCGGCTGGGGAGAGGGTGATGGAGACGAGGACGGCGAGCTGCCGCTGCGGAGCGCTCAAGGCGCGGGCCCGGGGCGAGCCGGAGCGGATCTCGGTCTGCCATTGCCTCGCCTGCAAGGCTCGGACCGGGAGCGCCTTCTCCTGGAATTCGACCTGGCTGGACGAGCAGGTGGAGACCGAGGGCGATCCGCGCAGCTGGACCCGGATCGTGGAAGAAGGCCGCTGGTGCACCGACCATTTCTGCCCGGAATGCGGCTCCACCGCCTGGTACCGGATCGAGGCTCGGCCGGGCATGATCACGATCCCGGCCGGCAATTTCGGCGATCCCGGCTTCGGCGAGCCGGCTTATTCCTGGTATGCCGAACGGCGCTGCGACTGGATCAGGGTGGAGACCGAGGGACCGCTCGAAGAGGGGTGAATTTGCCTCCCCATCGAAGATGGGGAGGCGGGTGTAGCCGCGGCATGCCGGGGCATGCCGGAAGGCGGAACCGGCCGCGGGGTGCAGCGGGGGTGGAGGGGTAAAGGGCGCAGGCCTTCGCCGTCACGCGCACGAACCTCTTACGCCTCGGCAGTTACCCCTCCACCACCCTTCGGGTGGTCCCCCTCCCCGCCGCTTCGCGGCAGGGAGGCACGACAATCTCAATCCTCCTCGGGATATTCGAATGGATCGGTCGGGCGCGGCTGGGTCGGGACCGGCATCCGGGGAAGCGGCTCCGCGCGATTGGCGGCGTTGAGCAGGAATGCGGCCATGATCACCGAGGCCTGGCGAAGGTCGTCGGCCTTGAGGTGGTCGTAGGTGTCGACATTGGTGTGATGGAGCCGGCTCGAATAATCGAGCGGGTCCTGGATGAACTGATAGCCGGGCAGGCCCACCTGCTGGAAATAGACGTGGTCGGTGCTTCCGGTCGGGCGGACCGCGACCGTATTGGCGCCGAGGCCGGAGAAAGGCGCCAGCCATTCCTTGAAGATCGGCCCCGCGGCGACATTGCCTTCGGTGTTGATCCCCCGGATCTTCCCCGAGCCGTTGTCGAGGTTGAAATAGGCGATCATGTCGCGGTGCCCGGGCTTCAGGGTCAGCGGCCAGCGATGGCGCCAGGTCTGGCCCGAGCGGAGGTGCCGGTAGCGCTCCTCGGCCGGCGGCTTGGTTCCGATATGGCGCTCGACATAGGCGAGCGAGCCGAGCAGGCCCTGCTCCTCGCCGGCCCACAAGGCGAAGCGGATGGTGCGCTTGGGCCGCACTCCCAGCCGGGCGAGGATCCGCGCGGCTTCCATCACGACCGCGCTTCCGGCGGCATTGTCGGCGGCGCCGTCGCCCGCCGCCCAGCTGTCGAGATGGGCTCCGGCCATCACGTAGCCCGCCTTCGGATCGGTCCCGGGCAGGTCGGCAAGGATGTTGTAGGCGTTGACGTCGTCGTCGTGGAAGCGGACGTCGCTGACCAGCTCCAGGGTCGGCGAAGCGTCGGTGAGAGCGAGTCGGGCGAGGCGGCGATAATCCTCGGCGGAAATCTCGAAGCCGGGAAGGGCCGGAGTGCGGCCGAGGCGGTAACCGGACCCCTGGCCGTGGAGCAGGGAGCCGTCGCGGCGCGACATCTGAACCCAGGCGAGCGCGCCTTCGGCCTTGAGGAAGGAGTCGCGCTTCTCGGCGAAGTCGGCTTCCCGAAGCGATTTTTCGATCTGCAGGGGCGAGTAATTGGGCATTTGGAAGGTATCGAGCTTCCTGAGCTCGTCGTCGCCGAGCCGCTTGAAGGCCGGCTCCATCGGCTCGGAGCCGGAACCGGGATGGCTGACGAGGACGATCCGGCCGCGAAGCCTGCCTCGATACTTCTCGAAATCCGCGGCTTCCCGCATCGGCGCCACCACGATCCCGGCGCCGATCGTGCCGTTGGTGGCCGGAGTCCAGGCCACCGGTATGGCGACGAGCGTCTTCACCCTGGGCGCGGTCATCCGGGCGCTGGACGAGACGATCGACCAGCCTCGGCCGAACTCGAACGGCTCGGCCCGGACGTTGGCGAGGCCGAACTCGCGCAGGCGCTGCTGGGTCCAGCGCTCCGCCTCGCGCATCTGCGGCGAGTTGGTCAGGCGCCCGCCGATCCGGTCGGTCAGGTGGTGCGCCGTGTCCATGACCTGGCTTCGATTGAGGCCTTCGTCGAGGAGCCGGTTGATCTGGGTGCGGCTGACCTCCTCGGCCGCGGCGGCGGGCACGGGGGCGATAGCGGTGGCGGCGAGAAGGAGGGCAACGCTGTGTTTCATCGGGATTCCTGCTGGTGACGGCGGCGCTTATGGCGCTGCCGGAGCATCGCGGCAACGGCTCAGACGGTAGACTTGGACCCCTCCCCTCCCTAGATGGCGGCGACGATGAAGCGGCGGTTCCGGAAGATGCATGGGCTGGGCAACGACTTCGTCATCTTCGACGCGCGCCAGGCGCCGATGGAGATGACGGAGGCGCAAGCCCGGGCGCTGTCCAACCGCCGTACCGGCATCGGCTGCGATCAGCTGATCGTCCTCGAGCCGAGCGATTGTGCCGACGTCCGGATGCGGATCTGGAATTCGGACGGCGGCGAGGTCGAATCCTGCGGCAACGCGGCGCGTTGCGTCGCACTGATGCTCGGCCACGCCGGGTGGATCGAGACCGCGGGCGGGCTGCTCGCCGCCTCGGCAAGAGGCTCGGCGGCGACGGTCGACATGGGCGAACCGCGCTTCGCCTGGGACGAAATCCCCCTCGCCTATTCGATGGATACGGCCGCGATGCCGGTCGGATGGGAGGAGCTGAGCGAGCCGTTCGCGGTCAACGTCGGCAACCCGCACATCGTTTTCTTCGTCGAGGATGCCCGGGGCATCGACCTCGAGCGGCTCGGCCCGCTGATCGAGAACGACCCGCTCTTTCCCGAGCGGATCAACGTCGACGTCGCTTCGATCGAGGACGGAGCGCTTCGCCTTCGGGTCTGGGAGCGGGGCGCCGGGTTGACCCAGGCCTGCGGGACCGGCGCCTGCGCGACCGCAGTCGCCGCATTGAGCCGGGGCCTCGTCTCGAGCCCCGTCGAGGTCCGGCTGCCGGGCGGAGCGCTGAACGTCGCCTGGGGGCCGGACAACACGATCGCAATGAGCGGCCCGGCGACCCTGGTCTTCGAGGGCGAGGTCGAATTGTGAGCGCGCCGGAGGTGATCACCCTGGGCTGCCGCCTCAATGCCGCCGAGAGCGAGGCGATCCGGCTCCTGGCGGGAGGCGAGGAGGACCTCGTCATCGTCAACAGCTGCGCGGTGACGAACGAGGCCGTGAGGCAGACCCGGCAGGCGATCCGAAGGGCGAAGCGGGACCGGCCCGGGGCGCGGGTGGTGGTGACCGGCTGCGCGGCCCAGGTGGAGCCGGAGGCCTTCGCGGCGATGCCCGAGGTGGACCGGGTGGTGGGGAACAGGGAGAAGCTCGACTTTGCCTCATTCGTCGGGGCAAACCCCGTTCGGGCTGAGCCTGTCGAAGCCCACTTCTTGGCGCCCCAGGAAGAAGGAAGGGAAGGCCTTCGACAAGCTCAGGCCGAGCGGCTGCCTCTCACCCAGGCCGAACGGATTGCCCGCGAACCTTCTCCTGCGGAAGTCCGCGTCTCCGACATCTTCGCCGTGGCCGAGAACGCGCCCCACCTGCTCCCCGCCTTCGCGGAGCGAAGCCGAGCCTTCGTCGAGGTGCAGAACGGGTGCGACCATCGCTGCACCTTCTGCATCATCCCCTATGGCCGGGGGAACAGCCGGAGCGTTCCGGCCGGGCTGGTGGTGGAGCAGGTGAAGGCGCTTTCCGGCCAGGGCTATCGCGAGATCGTCCTCACCGGGGTCGACGTCACCAGCTACGGGCCGGACCTGCCCGGCGGGCCGAGCCTCGGACTGCTCGTCGAGCGGATCATGAGGCACGTGCCGGATCTGCCGCGGCTTCGGCTCTCGTCCCTCGACTGCATCGAGATCGACCCGAGGCTCGAAGAGATCGTCGCCAACGAGCCCCGATTCATGCCGCACCTCCACATGAGCTTCCAGGCCGGCGACGACATGGTCCTGAAACGCATGAGGCGCCGCCACAGCCGCGCGGAGGCGGTCGGGACCGTGGCGAGGCTTAAGGCCAGGCGGCCGGAGCTCGCGATCGGCGCCGACCTCATCGCCGGCTTCCCCACCGAGACGGACGAGATGCACGAGAACAGCCTTCGGCTGATCGACGAGTGCGACATCGTCATGGGGCATGTCTTTCCCTACTCGCCGAAGAAGGGCACGCCCGCGGCCCGGATGCCGCTCGTGCCGCCGGAAGTAGTCAGGGAACGGGCGCGGCGGCTTCGCGAGGCCTGCGCTCGGCGCAGGACGGCGTGGCTGGAGGGACTGGTGGGGACGACTCAGCGGGTGCTGATGGAGAAAGGCGGTCGGGGACATACGGAGAATTTCGCGCCGGTGGTGATCCGTTCGTCCCGAGCGAAGTCGAGGGACCCCATCGAGCGAAGCCGAGATATGGAGAATGGCCTCGGCTTCGCTCGGCAGGGTGTCTCGACTTCGCTCGACACGAACGGAGCAGGTGAGGTGGTAAACACCCTGATCGTCGCCGTCGAAGCTGGCGCTCTCGTCGGAATCCCCCAATGAGCGAGGCGACCTGGCTCGACCGGCTTCAGTCCGGCTTCCGCAAGACTTCGGAACGGCTCGGCGACAATCTCACCGGGCTGTTCACCAAGGCGGCGCTCGACGAGGAGACTCTGGACGAGATCGAGGAGGCTCTGATCGCGTCCGACCTCGGACCGGCGACCGCGGCGAAGATACGATCGCGCCTCGCCGGGGAGCGCTTCGAGCGCGGACTCTCCGAATATGCGGTGCGCGAGATCATGGCCGAGGAGGTCGAGAAGATCCTCGCGCCCGTGGCGGTACCGCTCCGGATCGACGCCTTTCCGAGGCCCCAGGTGATCCTGGTGGTCGGAGTGAACGGCTCCGGCAAGACGACGACCATCGCCAAGCTCGGCCATCTCCTCCTGGAGCAGGATTACGGGGTGCTGTTCGCGGCCGGGGACACCTTCCGGGCGGCGGCGATCGAGCAATTGAAGGTTTGGGCGGACCGGATCGGCGTTCCGGTCATCTCGGGACCCGAGGGCGGCGACAGCTCGGCGATCGTCTTCGACGGGGTCAAGAAGGGCACCGCGGAGGGTATCGACACGCTGATCGTCGACACCGCGGGCCGCCTCCAGAACAAGAAGGTGCTGATGGACGAGCTCGCCAAGATCCGGCGGGTGCTCGGCCGGCTCAATCCGGAGGCGCCGCACAACGTCGTGCTGGTGCTCGACGCCACGACCGGGCAGAACGCCCTGAGCCAGATCGAGGTGTTCAGGCAGGTCGCCGGGGTCACCGGGCTCGTCATGACCAAGCTCGACGGCACCGCCCGGGGCGGCGTATTGGTCGCCGCGGCGGAGCGTTTCGGGCTTCCGATCCATGCGATCGGGATCGGCGAAGGGATCAACGATTTGCGGCCGTTCGATGCTCGGGAGACCGCGCGGGCGATCGCGGGGCTGGGAAGAGAGTGAGCGTGGCTTCGGAATCGGAAAAAAAAGAACCTTCGGTCGGCGCGAGGCTGATGATCGACCTCGGCCCGCTGCTCGTCTTCTTCCTTGTGAACTTCTTCGCCCCGGTGCCGGATTTCGCGAAGATCTTCTACGCGACCGGGGCCTTCATGGCGGCGATGATCGTCGCGATGATGATCTCCTACCTGCGCTACAAGCACATCTCGCCGATGCTCTGGTTCTCCGGGATCATGGTGGTGATCCTGGGCGGGGTCACGATCTGGCTCCACAACGATACCTTCATCAAGATGAAGCCGACCGTCTATTACGTTCTGATCGCGAGCCTTCTCGCCTTCGGCCTGGCGACGGGGCGCAACCTCCTCAAAATGGTGCTCGGCTCGGCCTATCCCGGACTTTCCGAAGAGGGCTGGAAGATTCTCACCCGCAACTGGGCGATATTCTTCCTCGTCATGGCCGTGGTCAACGAGGCGGTGTGGAGGAACAGCAGCACGAGCTTCTGGATCGGATTCAAATTATGGGGCTTCCTTCCCGCCACCTTCCTGTTCGCGATCGCCAACGTTCCGATGCTGATGAAGCACGGGATGCAGCTGGAGCCGGGCAAGGACGAGCCGCCGGTGCCGCCGGTTCAATGAGCGTGTACGGCGTCATTGCGAGCCCTTCGACGCCGCCTGCGGCGGCGCTCAGGATAAACTGCTGCTGCGCAGCAGCGAAGCAATCCAGCTGGGCGTATGGCGAATGTGCCAAACTGGATTGCTTCGTCGCTTCGCTCCTCGCAATGACGATTGGTGATTTCGATGCCTGACTCCCCTCCCTCCCCCGTCGTCTCCATCCGCGACCTGTCGAAGCGCTACGACGGCGGGCATGAGGCTCTGAAGGGAGTCAGCCTCGACATCGCCAGGGGCGAGATCTTCGCTCTGCTCGGCCCCAACGGCGCCGGCAAGACGACCTTGATCAGCATCGTGTGCGGGATCGTCACGCCCAGCGGGGGCGAGGTCCGGGTCGACGGCCACGACATCGGCCGCGATTATCGGGCGGCCCGGACCCGGATCGGCCTGGTCCCGCAGGAGCTCCACACCGACGCCTTCGAAAGCGTCCTCTCCACCGTCAGCTTCAGCCGCGGGCTGTTCGGCAAGCCCCCCGATCCGGCGCATATCGAGAGGGTGCTGAAGGACCTGTCGCTCTGGGACAAGCGCAAGTCGAAGATCATGGAGCTTTCGGGCGGAATGAAGCGGCGAGTGATGATCGCCAAGGCGCTGAGCCACGAGCCCGACATCCTCTTCCTGGACGAGCCCACCGCGGGCGTCGACGTCGAATTGAGGCGCGACATGTGGGCGCTGGTGAGGCGCCTGCGCGACACCGGGGTGACCATCATCCTCACCACCCATTATATCGAGGAGGCCGAGGAGATGGCCGACCGGGTGGGAGTCATCTCGCGCGGCGAGCTGATCCTGGTTGAGGGCAAGGCGGAGCTGATGAAGAAGCTCGGCAAGAAGGAGCTCACCCTCAATCTCGCGGAGCCGCTGGACTCGGTTCCGACCGAGCTTGCCGAATGGAATCTGGAGCTTCGAGCGGAAGGGAATGAATTGCTCTACGTCTTCGACGGCACCGCCGAGCGCACCGGGATCCCCTCCCTGCTCGGACGGATGCGCGACATCGGGATCGCCTTCAAGGACCTGAACACCCGGCAGAGCTCGCTCGAGGACATCTTCGTCAGCCTCGTCCACGAGCCGCGGGCATGAGCCCCTCCCCCCGCCCCGTCCCCGTTCGGCCCGAGCTCTCACTCCCCGTTCGGCCTGAGCTACCGGCTCCCGTTCGGCCCGAGCTACCGCTCCCCGTTCGGCCTGAGCTTGTCGAAGGCCCTTCCTTCCTTGGCGCCCGGATCGAAAAAGGAAGTGAGGGCCTTCGACGAGCTCAGGCCGAACGGAATGGGGGAGCTCAGGCCGAACGGTTTTCAGGGACGCTCCCAAATTGCGAGGTCGCCCGATGACGGCCCCCGGCTTCAACCGCTACGGCGTCTGGGCGATCTACCGTTTCGAGATGGCGCGGGCGCTCCGCACCTTATGGCAGAGCCTGGTCACTCCGGTGATCACCACCTCGCTCTATTTCGTGGTTTTCGGCGCCGCGATCGGATCGCGGATGACCGAGGTGCAGGGAGTCCAGTACGGCGCCTTCATCGTCCCTGGCCTGATCATGCTCTCGCTGTTCACTCAAAGCATCTTCAACGCCTCCTTCGGGATATTCTTCCCCAAGTTCACGGGCACGATCTACGAGATATTGTCGGCGCCGATCTCTCCGCTCGAGATCGTCC
>DASQZF010000063.1:0-5295 GCA_035638835.1 Allosphingosinicella sp.
GTATTGGAACGAGGCCCGCGCGCCGAATCCACGCAGAGCCTTGGTCTGGGAATCGCCAAGCCTGAATCGGCCGGCCAGAGGATATTTTCCCCGCGCACTCGCTCCAGGCTCGATACGGCGGATCGACTCCAGCGGCGGCGCAAGGAAGCCGGCATCATCGAAGTCCAACCTGCGTCGCTGTGCATCCCGGAGCTGTAGCGCCATTTCGTAACGCTGCAGGCCGGTAAATAATTCCTCGCGGACGCAAAGCGCTTGCGACGACCGGTTCGTAACCTCCACGCTGATGCCGGGCTCGCCATCTAACCGCACCTGCTTCAGCGAAATCGCCCATTCATCCGGGCCTTCCGCCCGCCACCGGCTGACGTCGGTGCTGGCGCAGCCAAAGCTGGCTGCCGCTGCAAAGGCGTAGAGCAGAACACGGCACCGGTTCATCGCATGATCCTCGTTGGACGAGGAATAGACACCCGTTCGACGTGAGGGGTCAACTTGGACTCTCAGAGGCGGGCCGGTGGCGCCCGGATGCGCGCTTCGGCCATCGCGGAAGCCGCCACTGCGGGACGCGGAAATACTGCTGTAGGAGAAGGCTTCCATTCCAATGCGCGAAAAAACGGCGCCCGCATCGCTGCGAGCGCCGCTCCTGCTTACCTCACTCTCGAACTTGTTCAGGCGACCTGGGCGGCCTCCACCTCTTCGGGATCGCGAAGGACGTAGCCCCGGCCCCAGACGGTCTCGATATAATTGTCGCCGCCGCAGGCGAGGCTGAGCTTCTTGCGAAGCTTGCAGATGAAGACGTCGATGATCTTGAGCTCGGGCTCGTCCATGCCGCCGTAAAGATGGTTGAGGAACATCTCTTTCGTCAAAGTGGTGCCCTTGCGGAGCGAGAGCAGCTCCAGCATCGCATATTCCTTGCCGGTCAGGTGCACCCGGGCGCTGTCGACCTCGACCGTCTTGGCGTCGAGGTTAACCGCGAGCTTGCCGGTGCGGATGACGGACTGGCTGTGTCCCTTGGAGCGGCGCACCACGGCGTGGATGCGGGCGACCAGCTCGTCCCTGTGGAACGGTTTGGTCACATAGTCGTCGGCGCCGAAGCCCAGGGCCCGGACCTTGGAGTCCATCTCGCTGATGCCCGAGAGGATGAGCACCGGGGTCCCGACCTTGGCCAGCCGCAATTTCTTCAGCACGTCGTAGCCGTGCATGTCGGGCAGGTTCAGATCGAGGAGGATGATGTCGTAATCATAGAGCTTGCCGAGGTCCAAGCCCTCTTCGCCAAGATCCGTCGTATAGACATTGAAGCCTTCGCTGTTCAGCATCAGCTCGATGCTCTTGGCGGTGGTCGGCTCGTCTTCGATCAGCAGAACGCGCATGGTGCCTGGCCCCTCTCACTCAGCGGCGCGGGCGCCGTTTCGCCCCGATCGCCCCTGATGAAGTTCATTAACCATGGGATAAGTGAACGCAAAAGGTTAATTTCGAATTAAACGAGGATTCACAATCACTCATGGCAAACGTTGCGCCGCCGCAACAGGGCTGGAGCGACTGCCCGTATGGCGCGAACCTTCATTCGGGATGAAGCCCGTCATGCTGAACTTGTTTCAGCATCCAGGGGCGAGCCGCCTCGCAGGTGGAGAACCGGACCCTGAAACAAGTCCAGGGCGACGGAGGAGCGAACAGACGGCGATTCAGCTTTTGCGCCGCCGGTTCGGGCGTGGCAGGGCGGTCGCCGTGAACGAAAGAAACGACGGTGTGGAATAAATATGTCCTGTTCATCGACGGCGAGGCGATCGTCATCGACAAGCCGGCGGGGCTCGCCGTCCATCCGGGCTCGCGCACTCCGGAAAGCCTGGAAGACTATCTGAAGCATTTCCGCTTCGGCTTCAAACGGGCGCCCCTCCCCGTCCACCGGCTCGACCGCGACACTTCGGGCTGCCTGCTCCTCGCCCGCAACCCGAAGGCCCACAAGCGCTTCCAGCGCGCCTTCGAGGCCAAGCGGGTGACCAAGACCTATCTCGCAATCCTCGACGGAGTGCCGGACTCCGAGTCCGGCGAGATCGACATGCCGCTCGGCAAGGTCTCGAGCGAGGCGGAAGGCTGGCGGATGGTGAACGACCCGGAAGGCCGCCCCTCCCTCACCCGCTGGCGCAAGGTCGCGGTGCGGAACGGCCGGGCCGTGATCCTCTTCTCGCCGGAGACCGGCCGCACCCACCAGATCAGGGTCCACGCCTCGGACGGGCTGGGGATCCCGATCTCGGGCGACCCGGTCTACGGTGGTTCGAACGGCCCGATGCTGCTCCACGCGCTTTCGATCCGGGTCGATCGGAACGGCAAGCCCCCCGTCGAGGCGACCGCCCCCCTGCCCCCGACCTTCCTGAGCGCCGGCTTCGGCGACGTCCTCGACGGCGAGCCGTCCCTCGAGGCGACGCCCCCCGTCGCCGCGGCTCTTCTCCACGCGGGGCCGGGCCCGGAGCAGGGCCCGGAGCAGGGCCCGGAGCAGGGCGATGTCCTCGACGACTGAGATCTTCCAGCTGCCCGAGGACGCCCTCGAGGAGAAGTTCCTGGCCTCGACCGGCCCGGGCGGCCAGAACGTCAACAAGGTCGCGAGCGCCTGCCAGCTGCGCTGCGACGTCTTCAAGCTCGGACTCCACCCGGCCGTCTATGCCCGCCTCAGGCAGCTCGCCGGAAGCCGCTGGACCAACGAAGGCGAGATCGTCGTCACCGCCCGGACCCACCGCACCCAGGAGGCCAATCGGGAGGAGGCGAGGGCGAGGCTGACCGAGCTGATCTCTAAGGCCCATGTCGCCCCGCGCAAGCGGGTGAAGACGAAGCCCAGCCGCGCCGCCAAGGCGCGGCGCGTGGACGAGAAGAAGGGGCGAAGCGCGGTCAAGCAGGGGCGCGGAAAGGTGAAGCTGGACTGAAGCGGCGCGTCATCCCGGACTTGATCCGGGATCCATGAACACGGATCGCGACAAGTCGACGCCGCCGGTGTTCATGAATTCCGGCTTGCGCGGGAGTTTTGCATAACCTGTGCGAAGAGCACGGAGGCGCCCGCCTCGCACCGAAGCCACGATCCGGTCCAGCAGCGCAAGGACGATGAGCGAGGCTCCGAACAGCGGCAGAAGCACCGCCGCGACGATGGAGATCCTTGAGCAGTGGCCGCCCCCTCAGCGAGAGCCGGGGCCAGAAGGTGCCCGCGGGCGTGAACGGTCTCGGCCACCACATGTAGAGGCCGGTCAGGATCATCACCATCGTCCAGCTCGCCGCGAGCTCGACCAGCCAGTCTCCCCACCGGCCGAGCAGTCGCAGTCCACCGGGCCAGGCGCGCGCGCGTAGGGGACTGACTTTCCTGACCTTCGTCCTATCCCGGACACTCCAGCCCGGGCCGGGCCGGCCTTCGCTTCGATCGCGTTCCTCCGCCCGGCTTGCGCCGCGGTCCCGCAACGACGACATGGCGCAGATGTACGACTTCAGGATCGAAGGGGCCGACAAGCCCGAAGCCTGGCGGCAGATCGTCGCCGCCGCCGACTCGCTTACCCAGGGCGAGCCGGATCCGGTCGCCAATATGGCGAACGTCGCCGCTCTCCTCTTCGAATCGCTGCCCGAGCTCAACTGGGCCGGTTTCTACCGCAACGTCGGCGGCGAGCTGGTGCTGGGGCCGTTCCAAGGGCGGGCGGCCTGCATCCGTATCCCGTTCGGCAAGGGGGTCTGCGGCGCCGCCGCCGCCACGCTCCAGCCGCAGCTGGTCGAGGACGTCGAGGCCTTTCCGGGCCATATCGCCTGCGACAGCGCTTCCCGGTCGGAGCTGGTGGTGCCGCTGGTCGACGGTGGCGCTCTGGTCGGGGTGATCGATCTCGACAGTCCCGAATTGGGCCGGTTCGACTCCGAGGATCTGGCGGGATGTCTCGAATTGGCACGGCGACTCGCTCCACGCCTGGCCGCCGGTAGCAATGACTCCGCTGAAGCGTTAAAAAAGTCTTAACGAGCCCCGACTCCGGCCGGGGCTTCATTGAAGCACTCGCGCACAGGGGACGAACATGAGCAAGCTCTGGCTAATCGGCTTGGCCGCCTCGGCGGCCTGGACTCCGGCGGCGATCGCCCAGGGCGCTCCGCCGCCTCCCCCAATGGCCCACGGATCGCACGCCCCCGCGCCCATGGTCGGCCATGGCGGCGGCCATCGCTCCATGCCCGGCGCAACGCACGGCGGCGGGATGAAGGGGATGAAGGGCGGCGGCCACATGAGAGGCGGCAGCCACATGGGCGGAATGACGGGCATGCCCGGCGGCGGCCATATGAAGGGCTTCAAGGGCTGGCAGCGTTTCGGCCGCGGACACGTCATCCCGCCGCAGTTCCGGCACCGGCAATATTTCGTGAACAATTGGCATTCGTTCGGCTGGCCCGCGCCGATGCCGGGCGGCCAGTGGATCCGCCATTACGACGACGCGCTCCTGATCGACCGCGAGGGACGGGTGATGGACTCGCGCTACGGCTGGGACTGGGACGGCCGCGGCGGGCGCATGGCTTATGGCGACGGCGGCTATGACGAGCGCTACGACGAGGATTATGCGGGCCATGACGGCTACGGGCGCGACGATTACGGGCGCGACGATTATGGCCGCGACGACTACGGCTATGAGGGCGGCGGAAGCGACTGCGATTGCGGCCCCGCCGGCCACCTTCCGCCGCCGCATCCCGGCTACGGTTCGGGCCACGGTTACGGCTCCGCTTATGGCTACGGCTCCGCTTATGGCTACGGTTACGGCTATGGAGCAGGCCCGGTCGTGGTCACCGAGACGATCACGACCACGGCTCCGGTGATGGAGACCCACACCTATTACGAGACCGTGACCGAGCACCGCGCCGCGCCCCGCCGCCATTACAGGAAGCCGGTAGTCCGCCATTACAGCAAGCCGGTGGCGCGCCGCTCCGTAAAGCCCGCCTACCGCGCCCCGGCGCCCCGGCCCGGTGAGCGGGGATAGGCGAACCTAATTCCTCGCCCGGCTTTCCGGGGGAGGGGGACCGCGCGCAAGTGCGGTGGAGGGGTTCTTTTCGGACTCGGCAATGCCCCTCCACCAGCCTTCGGCCGACGGCTGCTGCGCAGCCGGCTCCGGCTCTCGGCATGCCCCCGGCATGCCGACCCGCCTACACCCCCCTCCCCTGCAAATGCCGGACCTTTGCATAAGTCGCCGGGCCTTAGCCCCTCCCCTTCAGGGGAGGGGTTGGGGTGGGGGCTGTCTGCTCATTTCACCGGCGTCAGCGAACATTCTCGCCCACATTCCCCACCCCAACCCCTCCCCTGAAGGGGAG
>DASQZF010000064.1:0-8145 GCA_035638835.1 Allosphingosinicella sp.
GTAAATGCCGTTCAAGACCCTGCGGTCGTCAACCCGAGGCACTCCGCGAGGCTTGTCCGGAAGCAGCGGCTCGATGATCGACCACTCGAAATCACTAAGCTCATAGCGACGCTGGATCATCCTCAGCTCCCTTCAAGGAGCGCCAACGCATGATCGCTTCAGTCTGAATCACACCCGTCATTGCGAGCGTAGCGAAGCAATCCAGGACGGCCTTGGAGACCCACTGGGTTGCTTCGTCGCTGCCGCGAAGCGGCAGTTTATCCTGAGCACCGCCGCAGGCGGCGTCGAAGGGCTCCTCGCAATGACGGATCAACCTAAGCCGATTACGCTTTAGACCTTTCCAGAAATTTCCAAGTGTGGCGCAATGTGGCGATTAATAGCGATTAATAGCGATCCTCGGCGATTATAATCGGTTCGGAGCCGAATTCGGCATAAGCAATCTTTCCACTGAAAACAAAGGCTTGGCTTTGGAGGGGTGGCGCCGGCCCGTGGCTTTGCGGAGATTTTCGGTACCTCGTCCGGCACTTAGCGTTAAATACAGCGTGTTCCTGAAACGTTCCACGTGAAACCCGTCACGGCGCCTTCAGAGCATCCCTCAGGCGCCTCCGCTCCAGCACAGGCTCCTGATCCATCTCCCCCAGCTCCATGATCTCCTTGCGAAGCTCGGCGCGCTTCTCGTGGATCGAGGCGATGACCGGGCCCATCGCCATTCCGAGGTCGACGAGCACCGCCTCCGACAGCTGGAGCGAGGATTCGAGGGTTTCGGGCACCGCGTCGGTGGCTCCGGCGCGATACAGCTCGGCGGCGTGGGCGGCGTCGCGGGCCCGGGCGACGATGGTCAGGCCGGGGCACCAGGCCCGGACCTTCTTGGTCACTCGAACGCTCAGCACCGGATCGTCCATGGTCAGGACCAGGGCGGTGGCGTGGCCGAGCTTGAGCCGGTCCATGAACTCCGACCGGGCGACGTCGCCATAGACGATCGGGATTCCTTCCTTGCGGCAGCTGGAGACGGTGTCGATGCTCGAATCGACCGCGACGTAGCGCCGGCGATGGGCGGTCAGCATCTCGGCGACCAGGCGCCCGACCCGGCCGAAGCCGATGATCACGACCGCGGGCTCGTCGCCCTCGCCGAGCACTGGAGGTTCGTCGTCCGTCTGGACGTCCACCCGCCGCGCCGCCAGCTGGCCCAGCTTGGCGAGCAACGGGGTGATGGTGAGGCCGATCGCCGTGACGATCTGCCAGAAGGACGCCGTCTCCGGCCTGATCAGCTGAGCCGCGGCCGCGGCCGCGAGAACGATCAGGGTCGTTTCCGACGGCGAGGCCATGATCAGCCCGGCCTCGGCCGCGACCGCCCGGCGGGCGCCGTTGAGCCGAAGGAGGAGCCCGGTGACCAGCGCCTTGAGGAGCACGATCCCAACCACCGCCAGCGCGATGGACTCCCAATTGGCGGCGACGAGCCGGACGTCCACGCTCATCCCCACCGTGATCAGGAAGATCCCAAGCGCAAGCCCCCGGAACGGAGCGGTGATCACCTCCACCTCGCTTCGATAGTCGGTCTCGGCGATGAGGATCCCGGCCAGAAGCGCGCCCATCAGCGGCGACAGGCCAACGGCGGTGGTGGCGAGGCTGGCGACGATCACCACCAGCAGGCTCGCGGCGAGGAACAGCTCGGGGCTCTTGGTCCGCGCCGCCTGGGCGAAAAGGGGCGGCAGAAGGAGCCGCCCGAGCACGAGCATGGCGGCCACCATTGCGGCCCCGAGAAGCAGGGTGTTGACCAGCCCGTCGAACCCGCTCGCCGCGGCGAGGGGAGCCATCGCTCCCATCAGGAAGATGATGGGGACGATCGCCAGATCCTCGAAAAGGAGCATCGCCAGGGCCGACCGGCCGACCGGGCTGGTGGTGCCGACCAGCGGCAGGACGAGCGCGGTCGACGAGAGCGCAAGCGCCAGGCCCAGCGCGACCGAGCCGCTCAGGCTCTGGCCGATCATGTTGAGCGCGAAACCGATGAGCAGGGCGCAGACGAGAAGCTCGGCCGCCCCGACCCCGAACACCAGCCGCCGCATCGTCCACAGCCGGCGGAAGGAAAGCTCGAGCCCGATGGCGAAGAGGAGCAGGACGATCCCGAACTCGGCGAAAGGCTCCACCGCCTCGGGATTGGTGATGGTGATATAGTTCAGCCACGGCATTCTCTCCGCCATCGCGCCCAGCCCGGCGGGGCCGACGAGGAGGCCGACGAGGATGAAGCCGATGACGGGGCTGATCCGGAAACGGGCGAAGGCCGGGATGACGACCCCGGCGGCGCCGAGGATGACCAAGGCGTCGCTGAAGCCCGAGGTCTGGAAATTGCCGTGCATCCCGCCTTTATGCAGGAACGGGCGGCGTTGTCAGCCTCGGCCTAACTCCCCTCCCTGGAAGGGAGGGGTCAGGGGGTGGGTAGGCGAGCGCAGCGAGACTTTTGCGGGCTCCAAGTTTCGGCGCCTTCGGCGGACCCACCCCCAACCCCTCCCTTGCAGGGAGGGGAGGAGGAATTCACGCCGCCGCCATCGCCTTCTCGAGATTGGCGCGGATCGCCTCGAAGAATTGCTCGGTGGTCATCCAGCTCTGCTCGGGGCCGATCAGGATGGCGAGGTCCTTGGTCATCTGGCCCGATTCCACCGTCTCGATGCAGACCCGCTCGAGCGTCTCGGCGAACTGCGTCACTTCGGGGGTGTCGTCGAACTTGCCGCGGAACTTGAGGCCGCCGGTCCAGGCGAAGATCGAGGCGAGCGGGTTGGTCGAGGTCGCCTTGCCCTGCTGGTGCATCCGGAAGTGGCGGGTGACGGTGCCGTGCGCCGCCTCGGCTTCGACGATCTTGCCGTCCGGGGTCATCAGGATCGAGGTCATAAGGCCCAGCGAGCCGAAGCCCTGGGCGACCATGTCGGACTGGACGTCGCCGTCGTAATTCTTGCAGGCCCAGACGAACTTGCCGCTCCACTTGAGCGCCGAGGCGACCAGGTCGTCGATCAGGCGATGCTGATATTCCGTGCCGGCGGCTTCGAACTTCGCCTTGAATTCGCTGTCGAAAATATCCTGGAAGATGTCCTTGAAGCGGCCGTCATAGGCTTTGAGGATGGTGTTCTTGGTCGAGAGATAGACCGGCCAGCCGCGGTCCAGCCCGAAATTGAGGCAGGCCCGGGCGAAGTCGCGGATCGAATCGTCGAGATTGTACATGCCCATCGCGACTCCCGACGAGGGGAAGTCGAATATCTCATGCTCGATCTCCTGGCCGTCCTCGCCCACCCACTTGATGGTGAGCTTGCCCGGACCGGGGACCCTGAAGTCGGTCGCCTTATACTGGTCGCCGAAGGCATGGCGGCCGACGACGATCGGGTCGGTCCAGCCCGGGATCAGCCGGGGCACGTTCTCGATCACGATCGGCTCGCGGAAGACCACCCCGCCGAGGATGTTGCGGATCGTCCCGTTGGGCGATTTCCACATCTTCTTGAGGCCGAACTCCTCGACCCGGGCCTCGTCGGGAGTGATCGTCGCGCATTTGACGCCGACGCCGTGCTTCCTGATCGCTTCGGCCGACTCGACCGTCACCCGATCGTCGGTAGCGTCGCGATTCTCCATCCCGAGATCGAAATAGAGCAGCTCCACGTCGAGATAGGGGAGGATCAGCCGCTCGCGGATCCATTGCCAGATGATGCGGGTCATCTCGTCGCCGTCCAGCTCGACGACGGGGTTCTTCACCTTGATCTTCGCCATTCGGCTCGCGCTTTCTATTGGATGATGTGATCGCAGGCGCTGTAGGCGGGGACGGTGAAGGGATCAACCGGGCCCCCCGTCATCCCGGCGAAAGCCGGGACCTCGGGCCGTAGAGTCTCCGCGGGTCTCCCCGAGATCCCGGCTTTCGCCGGGACGACGGGATTGGTCGCCCCGCGGTTGTAACCCCGTCCGCGCCCGCCTAAGGCAGGTCCATGACCTCCCTCGAAAAGCCGGACCTGGTTACCACCAACGTGCGCTACCGGATGCCAAGCGTTCATCCGGAAGGCCGCAAGTTCGTGGTCATCGCCGCCGCCATCACCCTGTTCTTCTGGGTGGTGGTCGAGTGGGAGATCGCCGGCTGGCTCTTCGCCGGGATCACCCTGTGGGTCGCGGCCTTCTTCCGCGACCCGATCCGCACCACCCCCAAGGGCGAGGGCCTGATCGTCGCTCCGGCGGACGGGATGGTGACGATGATCGCGACGGTGCCGGCGCCCGCCGAGCTCGTCGGCGAGGACGGGCTTCCGTCCGGCTCCTGCCTTCGGGTCTCGATCTTCATGTCGGTGTTCGACGTGCACATCAACCGCTCGCCGATCGCGGGTGAGATCAAGCGGGTCGTCTACATCGCCGGCAAGTTCCTCAACGCCGATCTCGACAAGGCGAGCGAGGATAATGAACGGCAGCATTTCCTGGTCGAGGGCCGGGACGGAATGCGGATCGGATTCACCCAGATCGCCGGGCTCGTGGCCCGCCGGATCGTGCCCTGGGTCAAGGCGGGCGACTATGTCGCGGCCGGCCAGCGGGTCGGCCTCATCCGTTTCGGAAGCCGGGTCGACGTCTATCTCCCGGCCGGCACCTCGTCGCAGGTGCTGCTGGGCCAGCGCACCATAGCGGGCGAGACGATCGTCGCCCGGGCCGGAGTGTCAGAGGCGCTGGAGGGGGTCGCCCAGTGAAGGGGCCGGTTCGGGCGGACCGGCCGCGCCGCGGGATCCCTCTGCGCACCATCGTTCCCAACGCAGTGACGGCCCTGGCCTTGTGCTCGGGGCTGTTCGGGATCCGCTTCGGGATCGGCGGCGAGTGGGACAAGGCGGTCGCCGCAGTCGTCATCGCCGCCATTCTGGACGGCCTCGACGGACGCATTGCGAGGCTGCTCAATGGCCAGAGCCGGTTCGGAGCCGAGCTCGATTCGCTGTCCGACGTGACCGCCTTCGGAGTCGCTCCGGCGATCATCCTCTATCTGTGGGTCCTGGAGCCGCTGGCCCAGCCCGGAGCCGATTTCGATCGCTGGACCAAATATGGCTGGCTGTTCGCCTTGGCCTATGCGGTCTGCGCCGCGCTCCGGCTCGCTCGGTTCAATGCTAATATCGACTCGGTAGAGCAGCCGCACAAGAAAGCGGGCTTCCTGACCGGGGTCCCGGCGCCGGCCGGGGCCGGGCTTGCGCTGGCGCCCATCTATCTGTGGGAGTGGACCGGCCATCCGGTCTTCCGCGAGACCTGGCTGGCGGCGCCCTGGGTAGCGGTCGTCGGATTCCTGATGATCTCGAACCTCGCCACTTTTTCCTGGGGTTCGATGCGGCTGCGCAGCCATGTCAGGCTCGGCGCGCTGGTCGTGATCGCACTCATATTCGCGGCGCTGATCTCGGCGCCCTTCCCGACGCTGAGCGTTGCCGCTTTGCTCTACGCGCTGATGATCCCGTTCAGCATCGCCAGCTACGCGAAGGTCAGGCGGCTGCGTACGATCGAGCCGGGCCGGCCGGAACCGCCACTGGCGCCCGAGGCGTAGCGGCCCCGAACTCGCCGCGCAGGGCGAGGATGATCTCGGGCCAATAGAGCCGCACCGTCACGTGGATCGCCACCAGAGCGGCAAGCAAGGCGAGGGTGAAGAAGAGCGCGGCAGCCAAGTAAATCACAGCCTTATCCCCTTACTTATCCACAGCCGCCCAACGCGCGGAATGGAACTTTGATCCACATAAGTCCGCTATGGGACAGAAGCTGAAACATGTTCCGGGTGTGTTCGCTTGTCAAGCGAATAGAACAAACGTGAACGGGGGGGGGGCGGTGGCGCATTTTCCGGACGGATTGGCCTTGATGGCCGCGGGGCGGCGACGTGCCGAGGCCGTCATGCTGAACTTGCTTCAACATCCAGCGGCGAGCCGCCTCGAGGGCGAAACTGGACCCTGAAACGAGTTCAGGGTGACGTAGGGCGAGAGGGCCGGGGGCAAGGGGCTGGAGGCTCCCCGAGGCGCCCCGCCCGCCGCGCCATCATGACGCCAAAGAAAAAGCCCCAGCCCTTTCGGGCCGGGGCTCTGCGGTGTCGGCGGGGAGGGGGGAGGGTGCCGATCACCGCGGGGGGGGGTACATGCAGAACGTCCTCCCCCGCTTTGGGTTCCAGGAAAATCTGAAATTTGTTGGAAGGGGGCTGAAAAAACGAAGCGCCCCGGATGCGTGCCGAGGCGCTTCGCCGACAGCTGCCGTTTCAGGCGGCTATCTCCCGTCCCCGACCGCCTTGTAACCCAGATCAGCGTTTCGGAAAAGCGCGGAGTGCGATCCGGTCACTCGAACGGCCATTATCGCACGGGCGGCGTTGCCGAGGCGGGGTGCGGGAGGGGGGCCTCGCGGAAAGCGGAGGCGCGGCTGAAGGAGACTCGCCGCTATTTATTAAATACCTTTGCCGGGGTCTGGACAGCGGGGGTGACGCACGGCAGTCTTCGTTTCGGGGCAGAACAAGTCGGGGTGAGTCGAAGACTCGCCTCGCTCTCGGTTGGGGGGGCTCAATCGAGATTTTCTGAAAATCAGTGCCGGGGAGTCGATACCGAGCATTTTCTGTCCGCTTGTGTCGGAAATGCTTGGGTCTGACTGTTTCCGTCACCGGAATCCGGGAGGAAATTGAAATGAGCTGGGACGAGATCATCAAGGGTACGAGCGGCAACGACATCATCAGCGGTGGCAGCGGCGACGACTTCCTTCAGGGCAGGGCTGGCGGGGACCTCCTCGACGGCGGCGACGGCAACGACCAGCTTCACGGCGACGCCGGCGACGATTTCGTGCGCGGCGGCGCCGGCAACGATCTCCTCCATGGCGGCATCGGCACCGACAGCGCCGTCTATTCGGGCTCGATCACGGAATACAGCTTCTCCAGCGGCGGCGGCGACTATTTCGTCAGCCACACCGGCGGAAGCATGATCGACGGCAACGACCGCCTGATCTCGATCGAGCGCCTCGTCTTCGCCGACGCCGTGATCGACCTCACCCAGAACAACGCCCCGATCGCGTTCAACGATTCCGCCTCGACCCATGAGGACATCGGCACCTATTCGAGCGGCTCGGCGAGCGTCCTCGACAACGATTTCGATTGGGAGAACAACAACCTCACCGCGGTCGCCGGCACCTTCAACGGAGCGTACGGCACCCTCGTCCTCAACTCGAACGGCACCTACAGCTACACGCCCTATTCCTCGACCCAGTCCCTGGCGCTCGGGCAGAACGTGCAGGACAGCTTCAGCTACACCGTAACCGACGGAAGCCTCAGCGACACCGCGACGCTCACCATCACCGTCGCCGGCCGAAACGACGCCCCGGTCGCCAATGCGGACGCCGCGACGACGTCCGAGAACGCCTCGGTCGCGATCAACGTGCTCGCCAACGACTCCGACGTCGACAACGGCGCGGTGCTGACCGTCACCACGGCCTCCGCCCCGGCCGGCAAGGGGGTCGCCACTATCGTCGGCAACCAGGTCCAGTTCAATCCCGGCGCGGATTTCGATCATCTCGCCTTGGGCGCGAGCGAAGTCGTCCTCGTCGGCTACACGATCACCGACGAGCATGGCGCGACGTCGACCTCGACGGTGAGCGTGACGGTCACCGGAACCAACAACGGCCCCGTCGCCAATCCTGACGTGGCGTCCGGGACCGAGAACCAGGTCCTTCTCATCGACGTCCTCGCCAACGACACCGACTCCGACGACGGCGCCGCACTGACGATCGTCTCGGCCTCCGCGCCGGCGGGGCAGGGCACGGCTTCGATCGTGGGCGGCCAGGTCCAGTTCGACCCCGGCTCGAGCTTCGATCATCTCGCCGAGGGCGCCACCCAGATCGTCGTGCTCGGCTACACGATCCAGGACGAGCACGGCGCGACGTCCAGCTCGACCGTCACGGTGACCGTGACGGGCACGAACGACGGCCCGGTCGCCAATCCCGACGTTGCGACGACCGACGAGAACGCCGTCGTGACGGTGGACGTCCTCGCCAACGACACGGATGCCGACGACGGCGCGGTCCTCACCGTCACCGGCGCCTCCGCTCCGGCCGGCCAGGGCAGCGCGTCGGTCGTGGGCAACCAGGTCCAGTTCGATCCGGGCGCCGACTTCGACTATCTCGAAGCGGGCGAGAGCGTCGACGTCG
>DASQZF010000065.1:0-5966 GCA_035638835.1 Allosphingosinicella sp.
GGATTCGGGATCGTTGATCTGGAACAGATAGAGATGCGGGTCGCGGATCGTCCAACGCACGGAATAAGCGACGTCGATGATGTTCTGGTCGCCGGTGAGGATGAGGTTTTCCTGCGAGGCATCGGGAGAACCGATATCGCGGGTACGGATCTGGCTGACGTCGACCTTCTGAAGCCGCTCGATCGGAAGCGGCAGGGTCATCGCGATTCCCGAATTCACCGTCCGACTATATTTGCCGAACAGGGTGACGACTCCCCGCTCCTGCGGGCCGACGAGGTGGAAGCAGGTGAAGAGCAGCCACAGGAGGACGAACACGCCGAGGCCGTAGAGCCAGTAGGGTCGGCCCTCCTGATGCGGGAATCGGCCGCCGATTTTCTCGCGGCTCCGCTTCAGGAAATCGTCGAGCGAGCTGACATTGGTCCCGGCGCCGGGCGTGCGGCGCTTGCGCGGCGGCTGTCCCCAGGGGTTGCGCGGGCCTCCGCCGCCGCCTCCGCCGTCGCCGGACCCGCCGTCGCCCGACGGGCCCCAGGGCCCGCCGCGATTTTCATTCATCATGGCGCCGAGACGCGCGCCCCACCCGAAAAATCTTGCCATAGAGCCTTTATAGGAAGCGGCCGGGCGGAAAAACAGTGGCAAGGCCGACCGCACCCCCTATCTGCGGCGGATGAGCGACGAGACCGACCCGCTGGCTGCCGCACTTTCCTCCGTGAGCGAGGCCGAGGGGCGGATCGCTGCGCCTCGGCTGAGGGAGGGAGTCGCGAGCCTGGTTCTCGACGTGGGTGGTCTTTCCGACGAGCGGCGCGCGGAGCTCGAGCGCCGAATCCGGGCCGCGCTCGTCTCGCTTTCCGGGGTCAGGGAGATCCGGATCGCGATGACGGCGGACAGGGTCGCCCGAACCATCATCGCGGTCGGCAGCGGCAAGGGCGGGGTCGGCAAGTCGACCGTCGCGGCCAACCTCGCCGTCGCACTGGCCCGGGCCGGCCGGCGGGTCGGACTGGTCGACGCCGACATATACGGCCCGTCCTTGCCCTGGATCATGGGCAACGCCCAGCGGCCGGAGCTCAAGGAGAAGCGCATCGTCCCGGTCGACGCCTACGGGGTGAAGATGCTTTCGATCGGGCAGCTGGTCGAACCCGGCACCGCCCTCGCCTGGCGCGGCCCGATGATCGCGAGCGCGCTGGGCCAGCTGATGGAGGGCGACTGGGACGATCGCGAGCTGATGGTCGTCGACCTGCCGCCGGGGACCGGCGACATCCAGATGTCCCTCATCCAGAAGTGGAAGCCGGCCGGGGCCGTCATCGTCTCCACTCCGCAGGACCTCGCACTGATCGACGCGACCCGGGCCATCGACCTGTTCCGGAAGATGGACGTGCCCTTGCTCGGGCTCGTCGAGAACATGTCGGGCTATGCCTGCCCGCATTGCGGCGAGGTCTCCGACCCTTTCGGAGCGGGCGGCGCCGAGGCCGCGGCCAAGGTGATGGCGATTCCCTTTCTCGGCCGGATCCCGCTGACCCTGGCGATCCGGCGGGATTCGGACGCCGGCATTCCGCCTGCGGCCGGCGAGGGCCCGGAAGCGGCCGCCTTCGCCTCGATCGCGGCCCGGCTGATGGAGCGGATCGCGGCCCGCTGAGTTCATCCGTCATCCCGGCGGAAGCCGGGACCTCGGCGAGCCGGAGCGCCGCGCCCTTCACCCTACGAGGCCCCGGCTTCCGCCGGGGTGACGGAGATGAAAATGCCCCTCACTCGCGACGAAGAGATATACGAGCTGCTCGCCAACACCCGCACCATCGCGCTGATCGGCGCCTCGGACCGGCCCGACCGGCCGAGCTACGGGGTGATGCGCTTCCTCCAGGATTGGGGCTACCGGGTCCTCCCGGTGAATCCGCAGATCACCGGCGAGCATGTCCATGGCGAATATGTCTGGCGCGAGCTTTCCCAGATCGGCGAGCCTATCGACATGGTCGACATCTTCCGCCGCCCCCAGGCTGCCGGCGAGGCGGTCGACGAGGCCATCGCCGCGGGGGCGAAATCGGTCTGGCTCCAGATCGGCGTGATCAACGAGGCGGCGGCGGCCCGGGCCGAGGCCGCCGGGCTCAAGGTCGTGATGAACCGCTGCCCGAAGATCGACATTCCAAGGCTCGGGGTGCCGCGGGTCTCTTAATCCTCCCCCGGATTTCCGGGGGAGGGGGACCTTTGCATAAGTCTTGCGAAGGGCGCGAAGGCAAAGCCCCTCCCCTTCAGGGGAGGGGTTGGGGTGGGGAATGTGGGGGAGACTGTTCGCCGACGCCGGTGAGGCGAGCCGACAACCCCCACCCCAACCCCTCCACTGAAGGGGAGGGGCTAAGACCAGGCGACTTGTGCAAAGGTCTCGCAAATGCAGGGGAGGAATTGGGCAGCTTCGCCGCGAACCGGCTCCCCTGCAGCTGCGACCTCGAGCCGCCGAGCAGCCGCACCCGGCGGTTCGGAAAGTCGACCGAGACCCGGTCGAACAGCCGAAGCGCGTCCATTCCGAGGAGCAGAGCCGGACGCTTCGTCAGTCCGAGCTTCGAGAATGGATGAACGTCGGCGAAGGCGACGGGCATGTCGTTGATGTCGATCCCGCCGAGCCGGATCCGCTTCACGATCGTCTGCTCGGCCGCCATCTGCCCCCCGGTGACGCTTTGCAGCACGATCGGGACGGTCGCCCGGAGCCGGCCTTTTTCCTCGAGCTTGCGCCTGAGCACGTTGTTGGCGACGGTCGTCTGCGCTCCGGTGTCCAGGATCACCCAGACCTTTTGGCCGTCGACCGAAGCGTCGACCAGGACGAGGTGGCCGAACCGGTTGCGGGCGGTGACGACGATCGTGTCCTTGCCCCAATATTCTTCCCGCCTGCGGCTGTTCGTCACCGTCATCTGCTGCCGGAGGAAGTCGAAGGAGACTCGCTGGGACTGAAGCGAATCGACCCCGAGGATCCCCTCGGCGCCGATGTAGCGGCGCTGGAGCGCGGGCGCGTGGATGTCGCGGACGCTCCTTCCGCCGACTTCCAGCGCCGGGATGAGCACGGTCTGGATCCGGCTGACCTCGGTCATGCTGTGCAGCCGCGCGCGGGCGCCGAGGCCGAGCCGAAGGTCGCGCGCCAGCTCCTTCGAGATCGAGGTCCGCTCGGCGCCGGTGTCGACGACGAAATTATAGGGGCCGCGATCGCCGATCGTCACCGGAACCGTCATCCGCGCCCAGCGGTCCGCATCGGTGCCGAGGACGGTTCCGCCCTCCTCCGGCGCGGAAGGCGGTGCCGGTGCCGGCTCCTGGCCACCGAGCGGCGCGATCCCGGCCAGAGCGGCGGCCGCGAGGGTCGGAACGAGCAGCCGAAGCTTCATCAGGTCATCCTCCTTCAGCCGTCTTAGCAGCAGTGCGGCCGGAACCGAAACGGGCGCTGCGACGAGCACCTCCGTCATTCCGGCGAAGGCGGGACCTTTGCATGAGTCGCCGGGTCTTAGCCCCTCCCCTTCAGGGGAGGGGTTGGGGTGGGGGCTGTCCGCTCGCCTCACCGGCGTCGGCGAACATTCTCCCCCACATTCCCCACCCCAACCCCTCCCCTGAAGGGGAGGGGCTTTTCCTCCGTACGCACTTCGAACGGGTTATGCTCAGGTCCGACGCAGGGACCCTCAAACCAGATCCATCGCCCGGTCGCGAAGCCGCTCGACCGCGTCTGAGTGGATGGCGGGAGTCGTGACGAGCACTCCGAACGCCTCCCCGCTGGCGCTGTTGAAGGCGAGCGGCTGGCCAAGCGCTCCGCTCACGCTCGCGCCCGCTTCGGCGGCGATCAGAGCGGCGGCGGCGATGTCCCACTCGAAGCCCCATCGCAGGGTCGCGACCAGATCCGCCTCCCCGGCCGCAACGAGCGCGATTCGAAGGGCGATCGAATTGGGCTTGGCGACTGCGACGAGATCCCGGTCGGCTTCCGGCAGCTGATCGGCCGGAACCCGCGCCCCGGCCAGTTCCCGCCGGCCGCTGACCCGCAGTCGCTCGCCGTTCCGCCGCGCGCCCCGGCCCTTCTGCGCCGTCCAATGCTCGCCCCGGGCCGGAGCGTCGAGGACTCCGATCAGCGGGCTCCTCTCCTGGACCAGCGCCACCGACACGCACCAGCCCGGCCGGGCTCGAAGAAAGTCGCGGGTCCCGTCGATCGGATCGACCACCCAGAGCCGCCGCCGCTCCATCCGGTCGGACGAGTCCAGGGTCTCTTCCGACAGCCAGCCGGCCTCGGGGTCGAGGGCGGTCAGCCGCTCGCGAAGGAAAGCGTCGACCTCCAGGTCGATCTCGCAGACGGGGTTGTCGGGTCCCTTCTCCCAGCGTCTGTAGTCGGTGCCGCAACGGGCGGCGGCCAATCTTCCAGCCTCGCGGACGATCGCAGAGACGGCTTCAAGCACCGGCCACCATCATCCCGTCGATCCGAAGCGTCGGCACATTGGCCGTGTAGCGGAACTCGAGATCGTCCGCCGGGACGAGCCGGGCGAACATGTCGAGCAGGTTGCCGGCGATCGTGATCTCCTCGACCGCCGCTCCGAGCTTCCCCTTTTCGACGATGAAGCCCGAGGCGCCGCGGCTGTAATCCCCGGTGACAGGATTGATGCCCTGGCCGATCAGCTGGGTGATATACACTCCGCGCTCGACGTCGCCGATCAGCTGCTCCACCGTAAGCTGCCCGGGCGCCATGTGGACGTTGGTCACACCGACGCTGGGAGCGCCGGAGCTTCGGGTGGCGTTGCCGGTCGGCAGGCGTCCGAGCTGCCGGGCCGAGGCGCTGTCGAGAAGCAGGCCGGTGAGCCGTCCCCGGTCGATCAGGTCGGTCGCCCGGGTCGGAAGCCCCTCCCCGTCGAACGGCTTCGAGCGAAGGCCTCGGGCCCGGTGCGGATCGTCGCGGATCGTGACCTGGTCGGCGAAGAGCCGCTCGCCCTCCTTGTCGAGAAGGAAGCTGGTCCGGCGGGCGATCGAGGGTCCGCCGATCGCGCTCATCAAATGGCCGAGCAGCGAGTTGCCGACTCGCGGGTCGAACAGGACCGGCATGGTCCCGCTGGCAAGCTTGGCCGGGCGAAGCTTGGCGACGGCTCGCTCCCCGGCCAGGCGTCCGAGCCTCTCCGGATCTTCGAGCTCGGTATAATGGCGGACGCTGTGGACGGCATAGTCGCGCTGCATCTCGCTCGCCGCGCCGGCGATGAAGCTTGCGGAGGACGAATAGCCGGTGGTCGAATAGCCGCGGCAGAAGCGGTGGCTGGTGGCGAGCGCGAAGAGGCTCCGGCCGGCGCTCATCCCGGCGCCCTCGCTGTTGGTGATGCCGGCGACCTGCCTTCCGGCCTCCTCGATCGCCAGCGCACGGTCCTTGAGCTCGACCGGCGAGGGATCGGCGCCGTCGTCGCCGTCGACGTCGGGGCCCGGCTCCCGCATCAGCAGATCCTCGGGAGCAAGCCCGGACCAGGGATCCTCCGGCGCCTCGCGGGCCATCGCTGCGGCCCGTTCGACGAGGGCCGTCAGGGCTTCGTCCGACAAATCGGAGGAGGAAACGCTCGCCGAGCGGCTTCCGACGAAAAGGCGAAGCGAAACGGTCTCCGCCTCGTTCCGGGAGACGTCCTCCAGCTCGCCGAGCCGTACCTGCACCGAGGTGGAGGCATTGGCGTAATAGACCGCGTCGGCGGCGTCGGCTCCCGCTTTGGCAGCACGCTCGACCAGCGCGGCGGCGCGCGCCTCGGCTTCTTGGACACTCAGCATGCAGGACAATTAGGGTGGATGACGACTGAAATCTAGGAGGTGCCGACGACGAAGCAGGCGAGGAACAGGATGAAGCCGGCCATCCGGTTCGATCGGAACCTGGCCAAGGCGTCGCCGCCGTCGGCCGGATCGAGCTTCGCCAACTGCCAGCCGAGATGAACGGCCATTGGCAGCAGGGCGATCAGGGCGAGGCCGTCCGGGCGCACCCGCCACAGGGCCGCCGC
>DASQZF010000066.1:0-2854 GCA_035638835.1 Allosphingosinicella sp.
GGGCCGGAACCCGCGCCCTCCCGAGCGCGACGGCGATCTCTCCGGCGAGGCTCGAAGGTTTGCTTGAAACTATCTTTCCAAGTCCTTTCAACACCTTCCGGTAAGATATTGCTCCGGATAGCAAACGCTTCCACCCATCGAGACTGAGCAGCTGATCCTTGTAGCGCGATTTGATCGCCGCCGCGGCCGGTTCGCCGGCTTCGGCCTCGACGAACCAGGGGTTGGCGAGGATGTAGCCGTCGAGCCCCGCGGCCCTCCCATGAAGTGCGAGTGTGGAAGCGCCGTCGCACAGGCCGAAACCGATGAGCCGCTTGAGCCGAGGCTGCTCGCGGCGGAAGGCGGCGGCGGCGGAGACGAGATCCGGACCGCTTTCCTTGAAGTCCGGATCGTCGCCCTCGCTGTCGCCGACCCCGCGGCGGTCGTAGCGGAAGCAGGGCCAGCCGGCCTGCGCCAGGCTCAGCGCCAGCCTCTCGTACATTCGGTGCGACCCGATCCGGGTCTGGGTTCCTCCGGTGACGAGCAGCAGCCCGGTCTCGCCGTCGGCGGAGTCGAGGCTCGCGCCGAGCGCGGCGCCTTCGCAGTCGAAGCTCAGCAGACGCCGCATGAACGCATCCAATTCGAGACGTCCAAGGCCATTGCCTCGGCAAGCTCAGACGAACTCTGAGGTTCGGCGCGGCGCCAGAGCGGGGGCCCTTCCAGCTTCAGGTCGGCTTCGGCGCGGTCGGTCGCGAGCCGCAACGTCCGAACCCGTTTCCCCGGAGCCGGCTCGGCCGCTCCGAGCGAATCGAGAAGCCGGGCCGAGGGCGCATAGCCGCCGCCGCCCTCGGTCATCAGCCCGGCGCGCGACAGGTCGCGGGCGAGCGAAGCTCCGGTCGCCGGGGCGAAGCGCCAGCGCACCGGCGCGGCCTCGTCGAGCAATGCGCCGCCGCGCAGGCTGACCGAGGCGCAGGCTCCGGCGGCTTCGAAGGCGGAGCCGGCGGCGTCCCGCCAGTCCTGCCACGAGACCTCCTCGAGCGCCCGCTCGCTCTCGCCCGTCCCCGGCAAATCGGGCAGGAAGCAGCTAAGGCCGTCCCCGGCGAGTGTCCCCATCACCGCCGCGAGCAGCGCCCGGGTGCGGTTCATCTCTTCGAACAGCGGCGGAAGGAAGAGCAGGGCGGGGCCGCTGCCGATCCGCATCATCCATTCGTCGCGGCCTCCGACCCGGTAGGTGGAATAATGGAGACCGCCGGCGCTCACTGGAGCGTTTTGGATCGCGCGAAGGTGAGCAGGGAGCCAAAGCTTTCGAGCATGTCGGCGTCGACCTCGTGATCCTCGATCAGGATTCCCAGCCTTTCCTCGAGCTCGGTGAGAAGGCCGGCGACGGCCATGGAGTCGAATTCCGGGAGGGCCCCGAAGAGCGGGCTCGATTCGTCGAACTCGGCGACCTGCGCTTCGGGCAGGCCCAGCACGTCGCGAAGCACCGCCCGAAGGGTCGAGTCCACTTCCTGTTCGTCGTTCAAGGCGGCTGTCATCGATGGGCTCCCCTCTTGGCGCGCCGCGCCTAACGGCTTCGGGCCCGGCGAACAAGCGCCGATGCTCCGGCCCTCGCGGCGCCGATCAGGCCGAGGGGGGAAGCGAGGTTGAAAGCTTCGATCCGCCACAGGGTCGCGCGCTCGGCCATCCAGTCGCGTTTGTAGCCGTCGTCGCCGGTGCCATAGTCGATGCGCGAAACCCGGTCCTCGTCGAGCGCGGCTCGAAACATCGCCATGCTCAGCACCGTTCCCGGAGAAAGGGCCTTGGAATCCTCGCGATAGGCGAGTTTGTGGATCCAGGCGGTGCCCGCTTCGATCGTCCAGAGCTGCGCCGCGAGGGGACGACCGTCCTTGCGCGCCACCCCGAGCCGAAGCCGCCCGGCCGCCCCTTCCTGCTCCGCCAGCGCCCGAAGAAAGGCGGGAGAGCCTTCCTCCGGTTTCCAGCTGGCCTCGTAGACCTCTTCGTAAGCGGCCCAGGCTGCGGCATCGAAATCCCGATGGATCTCGATGTCGAGCTTCGCGGCCTTCGCCTTGCGCTGCGCGGTGTTGCGCAGCTTGCCCGGCCGGGACGCCCAATAAGCCTCGAAATCCTGCCCCTGGGTGTCGATCCGCCAGGAAGTCGTCGCGGGACCGACGAAGGCCGCCCAGCCCGAGCGGCGGAAGGCCGAGGCGAGGGGCCCGGGATCGTCGAGCGGCGCGATCTCGAGCCGGTTCAACCGCTTGCGCAGCGCCCTTGCGACGGCTTCCCCGGCTTGGGCGTCACCGACCAGCCCGAAGCGAAGGCTGTACCAGCATCGCCAGGCCTCCGCCTTGCCGCCTTGCTCGGCGAGGAAAAGCCAGGCGGCCGCGCCTTCGCCGCTCCGGGCGCGCGCGACCAGAAGCCGTCCGGGCGGGGGACAATGCGCCTCGACCAGCCGAAACCAGTCGAGCCGGTCGAACAGGGATCGTGGGCGGTCGAGTGAGCCGGCGGAATCGGCCTCCGCCGAATCGAGGCTATCGAACAGTTTAACCTCGAAGCCCAACGCGCTATCCCCCGGCTCCAAGCCCAGCGCCCTGCTGTGCGCACTGAGGAGGCAAGGTGCAAGCCCCGGATCCCAACCCCCGTCCGCTCGACCACCTCGCTTCGATCGGCGAGCCCGCCGCCCCGGCCCTCCTCACCAAGGAGGGCCTGCTCGATTATGCCGGCCTCGAGGCTGCGGTGGCGAGGCTCGCAGGGGCGCTGAAGGGGAGAGGCTTCGGTCCGGGCGACCGGGTGGCGAGCTGGCTCCCCAAGACCCGGATGACGAGCCTCCTTCCGCTCGCCTGCGCCCGCGCCGGGCTGGTCCATGTGCCGGTCAACCCGC
>DASQZF010000067.1:0-5815 GCA_035638835.1 Allosphingosinicella sp.
CTCCCAGGAAGGCGTCGGCGCTTCTTTGGTAGAGCTGGAGGTTGAGACGGCCGCGGGCGACCTGGGTCTGGAACAGGCAGTGGCAGGGGGCCAGCGCCATCCGCTCGATCTCCGCCGGGTTCCAGGCGGAGACGATCTGCCGGCGCGAGGCGGGATCGCGGTTGATGAGGTCGACGAGGTTGGCGATCTGGTCGACATGGACTCCGCCCGGCCCCTCCCAATCTCGCCATTGCTTGCCGTAGACCGGGCCCAGCTCGCCGTCCTCGTCCGCCCACTCGTCCCAGATCCGGACCCTGTTCTCCTTCAGCCAGGCGATGTTGGTGTCGCCGCGGAGGAACCAGAGCAATTCGATGATGATGGAGCGCAGATGCAGCTTCTTGGTGGTCAGGAGCGGGAAGCCCTCGGCGAGGTCGAACCGCATCTGGTGGCCGAAGACGGACAGGGTGCCGATGCCGGTCCGGTCCTGCTGCTCGGCGCCTTCGTCGAGGATCCGGGAGAGGAGCTGGAGATAGGGCTGCATGGGAAGGTTATGGCGGGGGAGCGCGGGGTTTGAAAGGGTGGAGTGACCCATATCCCCGTTCGGCCTGAGCCTGTCGAAGGCCTCACTTCACTCGGAAGCACGTGGGCAGGAGAGGGCTTCGACAAGCTCAGTCCGAACGGGATGGGTTCGTTTAGCTACGACTTCCGGGCCCGCGCTTCCTTGATCGCGTCGCGCAGGGTCTCGTAGCCGACCGCGCCCTGGAGGATCTGGTCGCCGACGACGAAGGTCGGAGTGCCCGTGGCTTCCAGGTTGCGGGCGAGCTGGAAGTTGCGCTCGAGCTCCCGGTCGCCGGCCGCGGAGGTAAGGTCGCCGGTCAGGCCGGCCGCCGAACGCGCCTTGGCGAGCGCTTCCGGGGTGGGCCGTCCGGCGGCGAACAAAGTGTCGTAGAACGGCTTGAATCGTCCCGCCTGGGCGGCGGCGAGGCTTGCCCGGGCCGCGGCCTCGCTGTCGGCGCCGAGCACCGGCCATTCGCGCCACACGACCTTGAGCTTCGGATCCTCCTGGATGAGCCGCTCGATGTCGGCGTTGCTCTTGCGGCAATAGCCGCAGGCATAATCGAAGAACTCCACCAGGACGACGTCGCCGTCCGCAGCGCCCGCCCAGGCGCCTGCAAAGGGGGTCTCGATGGAGGCTCGGTTGGCCGAGATCACCCGGGCGGCCTCACGGTCGCGCAGCCGGTCCATCGCCTCGGGCAGGATCTCGGGATTTTCGAGGAGATAGTCGCGGACCGACTCGCGCGACGCATAAGCGACGGCGCCTCCGCCGACCACCGCCCCGAGCAGCCCCGCCGCCATCGCCGTCTTCCAGCCCGCAAGGCCCTTGCGGGCCTGGGCGTCGTCAATTGTCACGATTCTTTTTCTTCTTTTCCACCTGGGTGCGCGACACCATGGCGATGTCCTGGGCGCGCAGCCAGTCCGGCGTTCCGGAGGGAACGGTCTTCAGCGCATGCTCGGCATTGACCAGTGCCAGGCGCGGCTCGCCCTGCAAATTGTAGCGCTCGGCGGTCGCGAGCGCGGCGCGGCCCGGATCGCCCTCGCGGTCGTAGACGATCCCGAGCTGGTACCAGGCGAAGGGGTTCGAATTGTCCCGGCCGATCGCGGCGCGAAGAACGCGCTTCGCTTCCTCATAATGGTCGGGCCGCTCGGTGGCGATCAGGGCGTGGCCGAGCAGGGCCGAGATGAGCGGCTGGTCGGGGGCGTGGCCGACCGACTGGCGAAGCGCCTCCAGAGCTTCGGTCGGACGCCCCGATTCGAGCAGGATCTGGCCCTTCAATTCGAGGAAATAGGGGTCGCTTGGCGCTTCCCCGAGCAGGCTCTCGGCCTCGGCCAGGGCTTTGTCGGGATAGGCGCTCTTGTGCCAGGCGTAGGCGCGCGCGTAGCGGGCGGGGACGCTCTTGTTGCTTTCCGGATAGATGACACGGGTCCGGATCGGATCCTCGACATAGCCCTGGAGCTTCGCCTTGACCCGCTGGAAGCGGGCCTCGAGCCTCGAGTCCGTGGCTCTGCCGTAACTGGGGGCGCTCTTCACCGACTGCTCCAGCGCGGCCATCCGCTCGCCGGTCAGCGGGTGGGTGCGCATATAGCCGTTGTCCTGGGGGATGGCGTAGCGGAACTCCTGGTTCTGAAGCTTCTTGAAGAAGCTGATCAGCCCCTGGCCGTTGGTCTGCGATTTGGCGAGGAAGCCGGCGGCCGCGGCATCGGCCGAGGATTCCTGGGTCCTGCTGAAGGCGAGGAACTTGCCCATCGCCGCCTGCTGGCCCGCCGCCAGCACTCCCATTCCGGCCTCCCCCGCGCCGGCCGCTATCGCCGCCGCTCCGAGGATGAGCGAGAGAAGCATGATGCTGGAGGCGACCTTCGCGCCCTCCTGGATCCGGATGATGTGGCCGCCCGTGATATGGCCGACCTCATGGGCGATGACGCCCTGGACCTCGTTCGCGGAACCGGCCGCGGCAATCAGCCCCGAATGGATGTAGACGATCTGACCGCCCGCCACGAAGGCGTTGATCGAGCGGTCGTGGATCAGGACGACCTCGACGTCCTCGGGCCTCAGCCCGGCGGCCGCGACGATTTCTCGCGACATGTCCTTGAACAAAGCCTCGGTCTCGGCGTCGCGAAGGATCGACTGCGCCGCCGCCGGCCGGGCCGACAGCCCGATACTCAGGAGGACGAGGAATGCGAGGCGGGCGAGGAAGGCGCTCCACCTTTTCAGCGTTACCGTAGCTTCAGCCATGCCGCATCCTATCCCTTTGCAGGGCTGAACCTGACATGAGCGCGCCGGCCTCGGCAAGCGCGCTCATGTCCGGTTCGTCAGGCCGATCCTCAGGCCCCGAAAGTGCGCTGCCACCATCCGCGGCGGGGCTCGCCCGCTTCCTCGGGCTCGGCCTCTCCAGCTTCGGCGCCCTCGGTGGCTTCGACGCTCTGCGCAGGAGATTTCGTCGACTTCCCTGCGCGGTCGTTGGCGGCCTCGGGCGCCGCAGCTTCGGCCGGAGCCTCCGCGGGGGCCTCGGCCTCGACGACCTTCTTGCGCCGGGTGCGCTTCGGCTTGGCGGGCTTTTCCTCCTCGGCCGCGGGGGCGGGCTCGGCTACCGGAGCCGGCTCCGCTTCGGCGGCGGCCGGAGCTTCGGGAGCCTCGGGCTCGCCAGCGGCTTCGGCGGGCGCCGGAGCCTCTTCCTTGCGCCGGGCCCGGGGACGCCTTCGGCCCTTGGGCTTCTCTTCTGGCTCGACCGGGGCTTCGGCAACCTCGGGGATCTCGGGAGCCGGCTCGACCGAATCCGTGGCTTCCGCCTCGGGGGCATATTGGCGTTCGGGCTGATCGGACTCGGGCGCTTCGGCATATTCCGGGCCGGACTCCTGCTCGGACGAACCCTCGACGCCCTCCTCGCCTTCCCTGCGGCGGCCGCCGCGACGGCCGCGCCGGCGCCGGCGCTTGCGCCCGCGATCATCGCTTTCCTCACGCCGTTGCCGGTCCTCGCGATTCTCGGAGCGCCGGGTGCCGGCCTCCTCGTCGGTCTCCTCGGACTCTTCCTCTTCCTCTTCCTCGACTTCGTCGGCGAGATCCTCGGCGAACTCCTCCTCGTCCACCTCCGGCTCGACGATCCGCTCGACTCGGGGGCGGACCGCGGGGGGCGGGCCGAAGGATTCGACGGCCATCTTGGCGCCTTCGAACGTCTCCTCGATCAGGACCTCGACGACCACTCCGTAGCGCGCCTCGATCTCGCCGATCTCGCCGCGCTTGCGGTTGAGGACGTAGACCGCGGCCTCGCGGCCGGCGCGGAGCACGATCCGGCTGCCGCGGCCGCGCGCGGCTTCCTCCTCGAGCATGCGCAGGGCTGAGAGGCCCGCCGAGGACGCGGTCCGCATCAGCCCGCTGCCCTCGCAATGCGGGCAGGGCCGGGTCGAGGCCTCGAGCACTCCGGTGCGAAGCCGCTGGCGGCTCATCTCCATCAGCCCGAAAGATGAGATCCGTCCGACCTGGATCCGGGCGCGATCGTTCTTCAGCGCCTCCTTCATCGCCTTCTCGACCTTACGGATATGGCCGTTCGATTCCATGTCGATGAAATCGATGACGACGAGTCCGGCCATGTCGCGAAGGCGAAGCTGCCGGGCGATCTCGTTGGCCGCCTCTATATTGGTCGCGTAGGCGGTCTGCTCGATATTGTGCTCGCGGGTCGAGCGGCCCGAGTTGATGTCGATCGAGACCAGGGCCTCGGTCGGGTTGATGACGAGATAGCCGCCCGATTTCAGCTGGACGACCGGCTGGTACATCGCCGCGAGCTGGTCCTCGGCGCCGTAGCGCTGGAAGAGCGGAACGGTGTCGACGTAATTCTGAACGCGCTTGACGTGGCTCGGCATGAGCAGCTTCATGAACGCTCGTGCGTGCCTGTAGCCCTCGTCGCCTTCGACGATCACCTCGTCGATGTCGCGATTGTAGATGTCGCGGATCGCCCGCTTGATGAGGTCGCTGTCCCCGTAGATGAGCGCCGGTGCGGAGCTTCCGAGGGTGCGTTCGCGAATCTCGTCCCAAAGGCGGGCGAGATAGTCGAAGTCGCGCTTGATCTCGGTCTTGGTGCGCGAAAGGCCCGCGGTGCGGACGATGCAGCTCATGGAGTTCGGCAGCGCGAGGTCCGACATGATCTGCTTGAGGCGCTTGCGATCGGCCCCGTTGGAGATCTTCCGGCTGATTCCTCCGCCGTGCGACGTGTTGGGCATAAGCACGCAATAACGGCCGGCGAGGCTCAGATAGGTGGTGAGCGCGGCGCCCTTGTTGCCGCGCTCTTCCTTGACGACCTGGACGAGAAGCACCTGGCGGCGGCGGATGACGTCCTGGATCTTGTAGCGGCGGCGAAGATTCTGGCGCTTGCGGCGAAGCTCGTCGGCGGCATTCTCCTCGGGAGCGCTCTCGGCGGATTCGGGCTGGGCCGGGGCGTCCTCGTCGGCCGCCTCGCCTTCCTCGCCTTCGTCGTCGTAATGCTGCTCGGCCTCGTCATGATCATGATCGTCGTCATGGTCGTCGCGATCGTTGCGGCCGCCCCGGCTCTCGTAGCGGGCGTCCTCGGCAGCGCGAAGGCGCTCTTCCTCAGCGGCATGCTCGGCTTCCTCGCGGAGCAGGGCCTCGCGGTCCTCCCTCGGGATCTGGTAATAATCGGGATGGATTTCCGAGAAAGCCAGGAAGCCGTGGCGGTTGCCGCCGTAATCGACGAACGCCGCCTGGAGCGACGGTTCGACCCGGGTCACCTTGGCTAGATAGATATTCCCCTTGAGCTGCTTGTGCTCGGCGGACTCGAAATCAAATTCCTCGATCCGGTTTCCCTTGACGACCGCCACCCGGGTTTCTTCCTGGTGGCGCGCGTCGATCAACATGCGCATTGTCATTGAAGTCACTCCACGCGCGCCGTGCCGTCCTTGCGGCGGCGGCGCCAGGCGCGCGCTCGAATATGGACGAAGGCGCGGCCTGCTCGGCGCGCGCCTTCAATGTCCGGGTTGAAAAGAAAAAAGTCGCCTCTGCTGCATTCGACAGGCCGGCGGAAAGGCCCGGCCGATATGCCCCGGCCGCAATGCCCGGCCCTGTCAGGGCGGGCAGCGTCTGTGGGGAAAAATGCCTCATGCAGCGTCAACCTTGGTGGCCGGCATGGATGCCGGCGCATGCGATCGGCCCGAGATGAGAAGGAAGCTTGCCCCTTCGGCTGGCGCCGAGCCTCGCTGCTAGCACCTGCCATGATCAGCGGCAATGGCTAACCTGGATTGGGCGGACGCTGCGATCGGGGGAAGGGACAGT
>DASQZF010000068.1:0-8501 GCA_035638835.1 Allosphingosinicella sp.
AATTTTGCGACGCTTCTCGCCGGGCGTAGGAGCCGAATGTTAGAACGGACACTCCTTCCGGGGTCACAGCTCCTACATCGGCGCGCAGGCCGACGAGCTTCTTCTCAGAGAAACTCTTCGCTTTCTGGTACGCCTCCAGGGTCATCAAACAGCGTCCTTTCTCCTAGGGGAGTTGAATCTCGTCCTTGAGGAAACGTCAAGACGCTATCCCATTTCCGTTGGACATATCTCGCCTTGTCCTCCCGAGTAAAGAAGTCACCGTCAGGACTCACCGTGAACTCCCTCACTTTGTAACGAATTGAGACCTCCTCTGCCAAGGCGGCAAGCCTCCCCCTGTCAAGCAGGAGAGGCCTAAGCGTGGGCAGCTTTCTGAACAGGGATGTCTCCGTCGAGAAAAAGTCTTCCTTATTGAGTTTGCTAAGATTGGCGCGGGCGATTTCTTGGCACACATAGTCAGCTAGAACACCGGTGGGAGCCCTTACGACAAGCCTGTACACCTCGTCCTTGTACCCCCAGAACGAGTCAACAACAGCGCGATCACTTTCGTCAGCGCGCATGGTGGCCGATTGGACCACCTTCACCGGGCTGATCGGAATTGTGGTTCGGGTGGCGTAGCGCCTCGATCTAAGGATACCCTCGATCGTATCGAAGTTTATCGGCCCACTAAAAAACCCCTCGAACGGGTCGTACTTACCCTCCAAAACCGCGATAACGTCGCCGGCGTCGGCTCCACTTTCCTTGAGTGCGGCACTCAGTTCACGCCCGAGCGGAACACGGCCCAATATTATATCTTCCGTTGCCTTGTGATGCCCAATGCCAAACGCTTCTTCAAAAACCGGCTCCAGCGAGTGCGACAGGGGCCCGTGACCGACGTCATGAAGCAAGGCAGCCGCATAAGCGAGCTTGCGTGCTTCATTGGGTACTTGGCGCAGATGGCAATATAAGAGGGCCAGACCAGCCACACCGAGGCTATGTTGATACCGTGTGTAGCGCTTGTTTGTCTCCGAACCGTTTGGATTCGGCACGAGGAGAAAGTCTATCCCGCCGAGAAAGCGTATGTCTTTCAGCCTCGCGAATGCCGGCGTTTCGGCGAGGCGTGCGAACATCGGGTCGATGCGCGCCAAGTCCTTGAGCCCGATGGGTGCTTGGTAGCTGTATCGCGACTCCGTGTCGGCCATCCTCTTTAGCGCATTTTTTTTGCGCGAATCCGTTTGAAAATATGTGCCCAAAACCAAGCTCGAATCCCTTCGAGATTTGCGTAGCAGACATACGCTGAAAGCCCCAGTGGTTCGGACGACAACTCGTCGCAAGCCACCGCTGCGACGGCTTGCCCGGACTTGAGGAGAAACTTAGCATTCCCAAGGCCAAACTGGCTCTCCAAGCCGCCAGCGCCCCTTCTGCAGCAACTGCCACCGATGCGCGCGGGGGGCTGAGCCGCAACGCCCTACAGCAGAGGGGGCTGGGCTGCCTTAGAGACCTTGAGGACGCCGATAATCATCCACTTATCAGGGTAGCGCGAGTGCGTACCCATCGCCAGGAGCATACCTTCGGTCGGGTACTTGTTGCCGAACGTGTCGCACATGAGTCTCAGGGTTTCCTCTTCGCCGTACTGTCTGCGCCAGTTTAGAAAGGTCTGTTCGATCTCCCAGTCGTGGCAACGGCAGTCATGGAGTCCGTCGGCATCTCGATATTTATAACCAAAATCAAAAGGAGCTGGTTCTAGCGGTATGAGATCACGAGCGCCGAACATGTCCGGTGACGCTAAGAGCTTCTTATAACTTTGCCGTCGCTCTGCCATGGCTGCTGGATCTCGAGGACGGTAGAAAAACTCGGGATCGTCCGGCCTGACTACGGCTAGACTCCGACCCTCGGCGAATTCCCTTTTTGTGCTGTGGACGACAAGCGGCTCGAGAAAGGCGGCCCGGTCCCTCGTCCTCAGGTGCCCAACCGTGACGATGCTTTGCTGATCAATATTCCGAGATTCACTGCGGTTATCGCGGTGCCGCGGTGGCAAGCGCCATTTGAATTTAATGCGCTGCCACCGCCTAAATTTTTGGGCGTCCTCAAGCTGTCGGAACGCTACCGGATATAAGCGCAGCCAATTACGATAAGCGTCAACTGCAGCCACGCAGACCGTTTCACCATGCCTCTCGCCGACTTGGGGAAGCGCTTTTACTAGGATCGTCGCCTCGGTCTCGCCTGAAGTAGCATGGCTATGCCGCTTTTCTAAAAGCTCCATCTCTCCGGCTGGCATTATGCACGACTCCGAGGTTCTGAACGTTTAGCGAACATAGCTCATTTATCGAGCGTGCAACAAGTGTCCGGTGGCAATGACTCGGATCCCTTTCGAAACAAAGGAGCACCGTTGCCCTCTCAGATGCAATATGAGCAGCTCTTAGCAACGCAATCTGAGTCTCTTCCAATGCCAAATGGGCTTCAAATATGCGCCTGAAGGCTTCCAGATCGCCGCGACGAGCTGCCTCTCTACCCGCTTTCGGATCGCCTAGCTGCTTTGCATGTGAATAGCTGAAGCCTTGATCAGCAAGGGCTGCAGCAAGGCCCTTTTTGGAGAAACCTGCTCGGCGAGATTGCGGGACATCCCGCACATCTAACACGTGCTGAACGCGTGCAAGGCGGAGGGTCTCGATGAAGTCCGGTAGAGACGCCCCCTCGTAGCCAATCGTGAAAAGTGTGATCATCTGGACCTCCCCCTTTTGGCGGTCCGTTAACCACGAAAGAGTCAAAATTGAGTCAATAGCAACAAGAAGAGTGCGCCTAGCTGATGAGTATGTGCCGCAAAATGCGCCTGATCGCCTCCGGTCTCGATGGCTTCGGGTCCGGCTGCTCCGCGATCCAGGTGTCCAGCGCCGCCTCCAGCTCAGGATACAGCCGCAGGCCGATGTTCGGCCCGATTCCCGTCCTCGGCCGTCCCCTGCCTCTTTTCTCGAAACCAGCTATTGCTCCGCCCCCCGAAATAGTGGTACCGACAAATCAGTGAACCGGAGCAACGCGGCTGCCTTGCTCTGGCTCTGACCACCACATGCCTTTCTCGGAAGGAGGCGAAGGATGGCTGCTGACGACCGTAACCCGTCGCGGCGCGCGCTGCTAGGCGCGGCGGTGGGGATTCCTCTTTTGGGGGTGGCCGGTGCGGAAGGGGCCCCTCCACTGGGCTTTGCCCGGTCCCCCTCCTCCGCGAATCCAGGGGAGGACTGGAGCCTCGCCCTTGCCGCCTTCCACTCCGCGGAGGCGGAGATGCGGGGGTTCGAGCGGGCTACGGCGGGTTCTTCGGCGGAGGAGGAAGAGGTTTGGCTGCCCGTCTATGAGGCTCGGCTCGATGCGTTCGGCGGGGCGGTCCGGGGGGTGCTGCTGGCGGCGGCGCCGGATTTCGCCGCCTTTGCCTCCAAGCTGGAATTGTTCTTCGACCATGAGCTGGAGCCGAATTCGGTCGACGAGGACATACTGGCGGCACTCAGGGCGGATACGCGCCGCCTGGCCCGGTAACGCATCGGTCTGCGCGCTCATGAGGCGGCGGGCTCAATGATCGCGGCCGGTGACCGCGACGGCGACGGCGAAGGATGCGACATTGGGCGCGCTGGATCTCGAGGCCCGTCCGGAAGCTGAATGACCCGGTGTGGCGGAATGACGCGATTAATGGCGATTCCAGGCGATTAGTGGCGCTTCCGTTCGATCTTGGGCGGATTCTGGCGAATTTTGTTTTCTGTTAGGAATCAGTGACTTGGTCTCATCGGGGACGGCGAGGGCAATCGCTTTGCGAAAGGTTCGGTAGCCGAATTGTCCCTTTACATGCAAAAATCATATGTTCGTGCAATGTTCCACGTGGAACGCCCTCATCGCGGGCGAAGCGGCCGTCGGCGCGGGCGAAGCGGGCGAGCGACGGGCTCGAAATCGAGTAGGTCGCCGCGGCCGGCGAGCTCGGCGAACTCCGCCTCGCCGGCCAGGCCTTCGGCGCGGCAGCGGTCGCGGAGGACGGGAAAAGGTATGCGAGTCGGCATGACAGAGCGAACATGAAGCGAACGAAGTCCTGCATCGCAATTCCTGTTTGGTCCGTTTCGGCCAAGTGATAGTCGGGTGGCGCTGAGATGGAGGTGAGCCGGTGAGGACTTTTGCATGGGCGGCGGCGGCGCTTCTGGCCGGTTGCGGCGGGGCCGGAGAAGGCGGCCGGGACAGCGGCCGGGAGGGCGATCCGCCTCCGGCCGGCCGGTCCGCGGCCGAGGCGCCGGCTTCCGCTCCGAAGCCCGAGGCGGCGGCGCCCCCGGTGCTGACGGCGGAGGGCTTCGGGCCCCTGCGGATCGGGATGAGCCGGGCGGAGGTGGTGAAGGCGCTGGGCGAGGATTCGGATCCGCAAGCGGTGGGCGGGCCCGATCCGGAGAGCTGCGACATGTTCCGGCCCAAGCGCGCTCCGCAAGGCATGCTCGTGATGATCGAGGCGGGGCGGCTGACCAGCGTCTCGCTGATCGGGGATTCGAAGGTGCGTACCGACCGGGGCCTGGGCCTCGGGGCGAGCGCGGCGCAGGTCAAGGCGGCTTACGGCAAGGCGCTTCGGGCCGGGCCCCACAAATATGAAGAGGCGCCGGCGGAGTATCTCACAATCTGGACGAAGGACGGTCCGAGCGGGGAGGCGCATGAGACCGCTCCGGCCGCCCGGGGGATAAGCTACGAGGTCGGAGCGAAGGGCAGGGTCCAGGGGATCCACGCCGGCGGGCCCAGCATCCAATATGTGGAGGGCTGCGCCTGAACTCGATTGGGCCTGAACTCGATTGGGCCTGACTTGATTCAGGTTGTAACTGCCGGGCAAAGCGCTCACGCTCAAGCGGAGCGGCCGGCCGCGGCCCCCAGCTTCACTCTTCCCGAAGGATCAGCGAATGAGCAATGCCGAGGAATATCAGGCGAAAGCCGAGGAGGCCCTGGCCCAGCTCGGCGAGGCCAAGAGCGAGGCGGAGCGGCAGCGGCTGAGGCGGGCGCACGGCGCCTATCTCAAGCTCGCCACCCACGGCGCCGAGGCGGCGGCCCGTGCGGAGCGGCGGCCCGAGCCCAAGCTCCGGCCCGAGAAGCAGGCGCCCTCGGCTCGGCCGGGCGGAAGCTACTTCAAGTAAGGATCGTCATCCCGGACTCGATCCGGGACGCGTCAACCCGGACGCGGGGGAATATTCGCGGGCGTCCGTGTCCATGAATTCCCGCTTTCGCGGGACCTTTACATAACCCTGGCGCAGTGCGCCGAGGCAAAGCCCCTCCCCTTCAGGGGAGGGGTTGGGGTGGGGAATGTGGGGTAGAATATTCGCTGACGCGGGTGCGGGGGCCGGACAGCCCCCACCCCAACCCCTCCCCTGAAGGGGAGGGGCTAAGAGCCGGCGATCTATGCAAAGATCCCGCCTTCGCGGGAATGACGGGTCTTGCGCGGCTCAGATCAAGTCGTCGGGGGCGGCGGGAGTCTCTTCCTTGGCCTCGGCGGGTGCCGGCCCGGCCTCGTTCCAGCGATCGGCGAGGCATTTGGCGAGATCGCCGATCGCGCCCCGGCTTCCGGCAAGCGGCAGGGTATCGACGCTGGCGCCGTCGCGACGGATGCTCATCCCCCGGGCGCTGGTGAAGGCGGCGAGGAAATCGCCCCGCCCGCTACCCGGCTCGGCGCCGCCGGGCTCGACGGTGAAATAGAGGCCGGGGCCGTCGGAATCGATATCGGCGCGCGCGGTCGCCTCGACCGGGAGGGTGCGGGCGCCGGAGAATTCGACCTGGAGCGCCGTCTTCTTCCCGTCCTCGACTTCCCAGCCCCGATTCTGGAGCAGGAAGCCCAGCTTCTCCTCACCGGCGAAGGCCCAGATAGAGAGCATGGTTCCGTGAGGAGAGACCGCCTGGACCATGCAGCCGCCCTGCATCGCGGCCAGGGCCCAGCCCTCCGCCTTCGGTTGCTCAGCCGGTGCGGCGCCGAGCGGCGCCGCGGCGAGGAGTGCAGCCATCACATGAAGCAACATCAAAGGGTTCCTTTTCGGCCCCCGCCTGCCACTATTTGTCAGCCGTGAGAACAGACCGGGCCGGCACTTGGTTGCACTCGGCTCGGCGCATCCCGGCCCCGGCCCACAGCGCGGGCGCGGCGGAGCGGCCGGTCTCGGGAAAATCTATCCGCTTCCGGAAGCCGTCGGAGAAGCGGCCGTCGATCCGTATGCTGAACGACAGCCCTCCCGAAGCGTCGGCGCCGTGGAACTGATTGACGGAGTCGAACCAGGCGCTGTGCCCTTCGACATGGAGCTTCTCGCCGGTCTCGGGATTGAGCATGTAGAAGGGCTTGTCGAAATTGGTCCTGAGCCAGATGAATTCGTGGCACAAATCCTGGTTGTCATGGTCCCGGTGGGCGGGGACCTCGCGACCCGAATCGTCGTAGATGATCAGCATTCGCCCGGTCGCCGCGAAAGGCAGGGTGGCGATGAACTCCATCAGTTCCGAAAATTCCGCCGCCTCTTCGCTCAACTTCCAAAGCCCGGTGTCGTCGAGATCGTAATAGGCCTCGAGGCCGTGTCCGCGCGACGAATGCGCGAGATAGACCATCCGCGGCCCTGGCCGGTCGGGCGCTCGTCCGTCCAGAAGGAAGGGGCCGGTGTAGAATTGAAGGTCGCGAGCCCGCTCGATCCGCCCCTCGAGACGGCCGCGCAGATAGTGGTCCAGCGATTTCAGGCGGGCGACGTCGATATAGGAGTCGAGATCCACATAGCTTGGATAGACCGGCCCCCGGGACGCCGACGGAACCGCACGCCCCTTGCTTAGTTGTTTTATAAAATATTCGCCCATCTTAACCCTGGTTAATGTGTTGGTTCTGCTAAATAATCACAGCAGTCCGCCAGGCTGAACACCAAAAAAGCAAAACAAGTTCCCACCTTTCCGAGCGTCGTTCTGGCGTACTCTCATTGCTGCTTGGAAGAAAAATGAAAGTATATGTCAGTGGCCTCTATGGTGGAGGCAACCCGCAGCCCGGCGTCGGCATCGTCCGCTCACTGCGCCAAGGTTATCCCAACGCCACGCTCGTCGGGGTCGAGTATAACAATCGGGTCTCCGGCATCCACTGGAAGGACCTTGACGATCTCTGGATCCAACGACCCTGGGACGAGCTCGACCTCGACTTGTACGCCGAGCGCGTGCGCGAAGTGCTCGACGGCGGCGCCCTTTGGATTTCCGGAAGCGACCTCGAGGCGATGTGGCTGGCCTCCGTCCTCCCCGACGGCCACCCCAATCTGCTCGCTCCGCCGGCCGCCGGCCTGAAGCGGATCGTCAAGCCCGCGGTCGAGGCGCATCAGGGGCTTCCGGTCAAGATCCCGCCCTTCGTGTCGAGCGAGTTGCCGGACTGGGAGCTCCACGCTTTCTGCCGCGAGCATAATTGGCGGATCTGGCTCAAGGGTCCCTATTACGACGCGGCCCGGGTACCCGGCTGGGACAGTTTCGTCGCCGCTCGGGCCGCCCTCACCAAGGTCTGGTCGACCGAGAAGCTGTTCCTCCAGGCCCATGTCAGCGGCTACGAGGAATCCGTCATGCTCGCCGCCTATCGAGGCGAGCTTCTCGCCTGCGTCGCGATGCGCAAGCGCGACGTCACCGCCGAGGGCAAGACCTGGGCCGGCGACGTCGGCCCGGTCGACGCGGGCTTCGAGAAGGAGCTTCGGCGGATCGTCAGGGAGCTGAACTGGACCGGGGGCGGCGAGCTCGAGATGGTCCGCGATGCCGCCGACCAATGCTGGCTTCTGGAGATGAACCCTCGCTTCCCCGCCTGGGTGCACGGAGCGACGATCGGCGGATACAATCTTCCGGCCCTGCTAGTGCAGGGCGCGACGGGGGTTCGGGCGCGGCCGGCCGAAGCCGAGGCGGCCGAGTTCACCCGGGTGGTCCTCGAGGTTCCCGTCCGTGCGGATTACCCCCTCCCCGCCTTGCCCGAGCCTTTCGCCGGAGCGGTCGGCCATTCGATGAAGCACCCCTCGGGCCTGACTTCGCTCGCCGAGCGGCTGCACAAAAAGGACGCCGAGCTGATCGGGCTGATGGCCGGCGAGCGCGACGAGGAAGCGGACGGAATCCCCGAAGTCCCTGAAATCTATCTCAGCGACATCGGGGCGTTGGAGCTCGATAGGCTTCAGACCCCGCAATTCCTGTTCTTCGAGAAGACCGCCGAAGGCCTGTTCAAATGCGCCGCGGCTCGCGCCCACCGCCTCAGCACCAATGAAGTGCAGGTGGTGAGCGGATACTCGATCAAGACCAATCCCGACGATCGCCTGATCCGGCTGGCGCTCGAGAACGGCTTCTATGCGGAGTGCATCAGCCTCGCCGAAGCGCAAAAGGCGATCGAGGTCGGCTTCCGGGCCGATCAGGTGATCCTGAACGGCCCCGGCAAATGGTGGCCCGAGGGGATGATGCCCAAGGAGCGGATGCACGCCGTCTTCTGCGACAGCGTGGCCGATCTCGACCGCTGCGTCGCGGCGATCGAGGCCGGCGAGATGTCGTCCAAACATGTC
>DASQZF010000069.1:0-4770 GCA_035638835.1 Allosphingosinicella sp.
ACGCGGAAAAGCAGGCGGCCTGGACCTTGATCCCGATCGCCGAGCGCTCGGCCTCGCGGCTTGCGTCGATCAGCTCGATCCGTTTCACGCGTTCGGCGACCTCGGTCTCGCGGGCGGTTCCGACCCGTTCCTCCGCGGCGACGGCCTCGGCCCGGGCCTTGTCGGCTTCGGCCTTGGCCTGGCTTTCCTCCCGGCTCTTGTTCTGGATCGCGATCTGCTGCTCCTGGCGGGCGATCTCGACCGCCTGGGTCTGGGCGATCCTGGCCTGCTCGACGACCTTGTTGGCCTCGATCTGCGCGCTGTCGACCTGGCGCTTGGCGGTGATCTTCGCCTCGTCGGCCTCGCGCTGACGCTCGGCCTGCTGCTGGGCGACCTCGGCGTTCTGGGCCGCGCGGCGGACCTCGACCTCGCGCTCCTGCTCGAGCCGGGCGAACTCCGTGTCGCGGCCGATCTCGAAGCTCTTGCGCGCCGCCTCGAGATTCTTGGCCTCGATCTGGACCCTCGTCTCCTGCTCGATGTCGTTCCTCGCCTTGCGGCGAAGCTCGATCTGCTCGGTGAGCTTGGTGAGGCCCTCGGCGTCGAAGGCGTTGTTTGCGTTGAAATGCTCGATCGAGGTCTGGTCGAGGCCGGTCAGCGAGACCGATTCGAGCTCGAGGCCGTTCATCGCGAGGTCGGCGGAGGAGACCTGCTGCACCTTCTGGACGAATTCGGAGCGCTGCTCGTGGAGCTGGTTCATCGTCATTCCCGCCGCGACCGAGCGCAGAGCGTCGACGAACTTGCCTTCGATCAGCTCCTTCAGGTTTTCCGGGTGCATCGTCCTCAGGCCCAGCGTCTGGGCGGCGATGGCGATCGACTCGCGGTCGGGACGGACCCGGACATAGAATTCGGCCTTCACGTCGATCCGCAGGCGATCGAGGGTGATCAGGGCGTCGACATTCTTGCGCTCGACGGCGAGGCGGACCGTGTTCAAATTGACCGGCATCGTCTCGTGGAGGACCGGGAGGACCAGGGCGCCGCCGTTGATGACGACCTTCTCGCCGCCGAAGCCGGTCCGGACGAAGCCGATCTCCTTGGTGGCCCGCCGGTAGAGACGGGTGATGATCAGCCCGAGGACGAGCAGGGCGGCCAGGACGATGCCCGCATAGATGGCCATCTGAACCATGTCAGTCTCTCCCGATTGAAGGGGTTGAAGCCGGCTGCTCCAGAGGGGGCAGGACTTCGAAGCTGGACTCGATACGGTCGGTTCGTCGGACCGCGACGAAGATGTTGCCGTCGCGGCGGTCGAGGCGGACGGTCTCGCCTTCCCCGATCGCATGGTCGTCGTCATAGGGCTCGACCATGACGTAATGAGGCTGGCCGTGGATGTCGCAGACCCTCGCCTGGGCCGGCGAGCCGCGGCGGGCCGTCCCGACGGTAATCGTTCCGCGCCTTCCCACGAGGCTGTCGAGGCTCACCGCGGTCGTCTCGTCGCCGGGCATGATCCGGGCCAGTCCGCGGGCGCCGAGGCCGGTCAGCGGAAGCGCCGCGGCGACCGCCGCGGGTACCGCGATCCACAGGTCCAGCGGTCCTGCGAATTCCTGGATGGCGAGGCCGGAGAGTCCGAACAAGGCGAGGAAGACGACGAGCAGCATCAGCAGCGGCACCCGGCCGATCCCGAGCCAGCCGAGCAGGTCGCCGTCGGCATGGATATCGGCATGGGCGTCGAGATGGACCGCCGAAGCGCCAAGGCCGAGCGCCTCCACCGCTCCGATCATGAGCATGACCAGAAGCGCCACCGCGAATGGCAGGTTCGCCGGTGCGGCGATGATTTCGAGCATTTCCCCCTACCCCTTGAGTCGATGATAATCGGAAGCTCCGCAATTTCCTAGCTTATTCCATGGTTTGCCTGGGATCACCGGGCTGGACGATGGGCTAAGCCATTGCCAGGGCGGCGCTTCCCGGCCATGGGCGGGGGCCATGGCGATCGATGATGCCGGCCTCAACCAGGATTTCAAGCAGGCGATGCGGCGCGTCGCCTCAACCGTGAACGTCATCACCGTGTGCGTCGGGGGCGAGCCGATGGGCATCACCGCCACGGCCATGTCCTCGCTTTCGCTCGACCCGCCGAGCCTCCTCATCTGCATCAACCGGACCGCTTCCCTCCACAGCCCGCTGGAGGACGTCTCGCATTTCTGCGTCAACGTGCTTCACCGCAGCCAGGAAGCGATCGCCCAGATGTTCGCCGACCGGAGCCAGCTGGCGTTGCGATTCGCCTCTGGCTGGCACGTCGACTGCGATCGCCCGCCGAGGCTGGCCGACGCCCAGGCGGCGATCATGTGCCGGCGGATCCGGCACTTTCCCTACGGAACCCACTCGATCTTCGTCGGCGAGGTGGAGGAGGTGACGGTGAGGGCGGACGTGGATCCGCTGGTCTACGTGGACGGGCGATACGGGGGGGCTTCCCCTCCCTGAAAGGGAGGGGTCAGGGGTGGGTAGGCGAGCGAAGCGAGACTTCCTGCTGACTCGGAGTTCCGGCCGCCTTCGGCGGACCCACCCCCGGCCCCTCCCTTGCAGGGAGGGGAGTCACCCCCTTATGAACCGCTCCATGGCCTCATAGGCCTCGTCGTCGGTGGTCTGGACCGGCGGGTGCTTGCAGAAATAGGCGGCCGCCGGATGGATCGGGCCGGCGAGGCCGCGGTCCTTGGCGATCTTGGCGCAGCGGATCATGTCGATCGCGACTCCCGCCGAATTGGGGCTGTCCTCGACCGACAGACGCATTTCGAGGTTCATCGGAACGCCTCCGAACATCGAGCCTTCCATCCTCAAAAAGCAGACCTTGTTGTCGTTCTGCCAGGCGACATAGTCGGAGGGGCCGACATGGATATTGTCGTCGTCGATGCGCCGCTCGGCCACCGACTGCACCGCCTCGGTCTTCGAGATCTTCTTGGACGCGAGGCGCTTGCGGTTCGACATGTTGAGGAAGTCGGTATTGCCGCCGGTGTTGAGCTGGTAGGTGCGCTCGAGGCGGACCCCGCGTTTCCTGAACAGATCGGTGAGGACGCGGTGAACGATGGTCGCTCCGAGCTGCGCCTTGATGTCGTCGCCGATGATCGGGACGCCCGCCGCGCGGAAGCGCTCCGCCCAGGCTTCGTCCGAGGCGATGAACACCGGGATGTTGTTGACGAACGCCACTCCGGCCTCGAGCGCGCATTCGGCGTAGAATTCGGTCGCCTCCTGGCTTCCCACGGGCAGATAGTTGAGGAGGACGTCGGTCTCCGTCTCCTTCAGCCGGCGCACGATATCGGCCTTGTCCGGCTGCGGGAGATCGGCCGGGAGGAAGGTCCTATCGTCCGGCCATTCGGCCATATGCTCGGAATAGCCGTCGAGGGTCCGGCCCATCTCGACCGTTACTCCGCTCGTCGGGACATGGTCGCAGAACACCGCCGTGCAATTGGGCTTCTCGAAGATCGCTCCGGCGACGTCGCGGCCGACCTTGCGGCGGTCGATGTCCCATGCGGCGACGATCCTGATGTCCTTGGGGCGATAGCCGCCCAGGTCCCAGTGCATCAGCCCGATCTGGTCGTTGGCGCCGCCATTCTGGTAATGGGCAAGGCCCTGCACGAGCGAGCTCGCGCAATTGCCGACTCCGACGATTGCGACTTTGATCGCCTTGGGATCGTGGAGGCTCATCGGGCGCGCTCCTGGCGGGCGCGGTTCAAACAGATCGTCACGTTCACCTCGAAGGTCCTGCAGCGGCCTCCAAACGCGTGGAGCCGCGAAAATGGGCACATCCTCAGGGCTCTGCCTCGCCGGAGCGCGGAGTGCAAGCTTGGCGTTCGCCGCGCCGGGGCCAAGCGCATGACGCCGCGGCCGCTTTTCCCAACCCGGGGCGGGAACAATGACGAACGCAAGTCGGTTTAGAAACAAGGCGCAGTCCAGCGCCTCCTGTCCCTGATCGCGTCCCCCAAAAGCCTGTCGCCTTACCCGACAACTGCCCAGGCATGGCGATAACGCCTGCCGGAAAAACAGAAAGACGAAGGGTTTGCAAAAGCGCCTTTTCAACGCGATCGGCCTTGCTGCCTCGAATGCGCGAAAGGGGCGGCCATGAAGCCTTCGCTTCGAATCCTCATCACCACCGACTCGACGGGCGACCTTTGGCAATATGGCCTGGATCTCGCCCGGGGCCTTTCCCGACTAGGCCACGAGACGGTGCTCGCCCTGACCGGGCAGGCGGCGACGAGCGAGCAGATCGGAGCCGCAGCCGCCATCCCCGGCCTTCGGCTCGCAGATGCCGGTTTGGCCAATGAGGGCGTCGCCGAAACCGAAGCCTCGATGGCTCGGGCCGCCCGGGCCATCGCCGCTCTCGCCGACGAGACGGAGTGCGACATCGTCCAGCTCAACTCGCCGGCTTTGGCTGCGCTCGCGGACTTCGGCCGGCCGGTGGTGGCCGTCCTCCACGGCTGCATCGCCAGCCGATGGGAGGCCGTCGAGGGCACGAAGCTGCCCGCCAGGTTCGAGTGGCGCACCGAGCTGGTCGCCCGCGGGCTCCGCTCGGCCGGGGCCCTGGTCGCTCCGACCGCCGCTTTCGGCGCCTCGGTGGCGCGCCATTACTGCCTGGAGAGCGCGCCGAGCACCGTTCATTACGGCCGCTCCCCGGTGGCCGTCCCGAACGGAGTGCCGCACGACTTCGTGTTCACCTCCGGCCGGCTTTGGGACGAGGACAAGAATTTCGGAATGCTGGACGCCGCCGCCGGTCGGATCGGCGTTCCGGTGCGCGCCGCCGGACCGCTC
>DASQZF010000070.1:0-3138 GCA_035638835.1 Allosphingosinicella sp.
TCCTATTCGGCGGAAGACGTCGCACCCTCGGCGAGGGCCCGCTTGTCGGCCTCCTGGCGGGCGCGCATCGCGTCGCCGCGATGGGCCCGGGCGGCCATCGCCTCCCAGGCCTCCGCCGCCCGGATGCAGCGGTTGCGGACATTGTCGAGGGTTGCGGCTTCGGCATCGGCGCGCGCCTCGGCGGCGCGGGCCTGATAGAATTCGAGCTGGCTGGACATGCCGCCTTCTCTTCGGAATCGTCCCTCTTGTCCAGAGAGGGCGAAAGCCTGTCTCGATCCTGGATCGTCAGAGGGGTGGCGTCACAGGACCGGCATCACAGGATCGGCATCACAGGATCGGCATCATAGGGGCCGGCCGGCCGCGCACGCTTCCAGCTCCACGGGATCGTGCGCGCAGATCATCTTCACGTCCGCGGCCCTGTCCAGGGAGAGCCCGAAGCCGCGCCTGGTTGGCCAGTCGGCGATCGCGGTCGACCTCCATCATCGTCTGGTAGCCGCGAAGGCCGGGGGTGCATTTGCGCTTCGCCCGACGGACTTCGTGACGGTAGAAATAGGCGTCGCCGGCGTGGAGGAGCCAGCCCTCCGCACCGCGGTCGACGGCGATCCCGGCATGGCCCCAGGTGTGGCCGGGGAGAGGCACCACCAGGATCTCGGGCGGCAGGCCGTCGAGCGCCCGGACCGCCTCGAAGCCGAACCAGGGCTCTCCCGCCGCCCGTCCCGGGGGCGCGCTTCGGGGATCGCCGCGGCGCCCGCCATATCCTGGGTTTGAGTTTCGCTCGGCAGGCGTGACGGGCGTCACGCGCACTCGAACCCCGGCGGACCCAGATGGCGCGGACCTTCCGGCAACCAGGGCTTGCGTCTCTCCATGCGGGCGCCGGCTCTGGCGGGGGCGGGGCGGCGCTCAGTGGGATCGAGCGCCGTCCCCGCCTCCAAACCCGTCTAGTCCCTCAGGGCGGCCGAGACCTTGCCGCCGCTCTTCTCGAGCTCCTCCATCACCCGCTTGTGGAGCCAGATGTTCATTTCGGCGCTGCCGTCCGTGGCGCCGCCATAGCCGAGCTCGGTCGCGAGCTCCTTTCGGTTGGCGAGGCTGGCGTCCAGATCGAGCAGCTTCATCAGGTCGACGATCGACGACTGGTAGTTGAGCTTCTCGCCCTTCTTCGCCGCCGCATCGGCGAGGATCGCGTCGACATCGACATCCACCGGCTGCGCGGGCGCCGCGGCGGCAGGCTTGATCTGAGGCGTCGCGGCGGGATTGCCCTGTGGCTGGGCCTGGGGCTGCGCGGCCTTGGCCTTGCCGAAAATGGCGTCGCGGATCTTTCCGAAGATACTCATTCTTACTCTCCTGTCGGGGCGGCGGCCAGAGCGCGCCTGCCGGCAGAATGAGCGGGCGGCCCCGAAGTTGCGCCGGCGGCGATCGAAGGCGACGAAACGATTCGCGCGGCGGGCCGGCGGGCCTCCGACGCCCACGCGAGGAGGGAGAGCGGATCGGACGAAAAAAGGGCGCCGCCGAAGCGACGCCCCTCTTGAGCGATAGGCCGAAGCTTACGCGTTCTGCAGGTTGACCGCGCTGGTCTTGCCGCGATTGTCCTGCTCGAGATCGTAGCTGACGCGCTGATCCTTCTCGAGGGTGCTCATTCCGGCACGCTCGACGGCGGAGATGTGGACGAAGGCGTCGTTGCCGCTGCCCTCGGGCTGAATGAAGCCGTAGCCTTTGTCCTGATTGAAGAATTTTACGGTGCCGGTCGGCATGGTGTTTTCCTTTGGTAGAAATTGCCGGCAGCGCCGTAAATCGACGGCGCCGGGCTTTAGAAGCGTAGAGAGAAGGAACGACCAACCGAAGAAGGATATGTCCGTCGCAAGCGACTTAAGCCCGGACCTTATGGACGATTTCGGCCTCGGGTGCAAATTGTAGACCCGGGTGAACCCCGTTCTCGCGGCGAACCGGTCTGAATTTCGCTCCATTCGAGCAATGCCGCGAGGGACGGCCCCGGCCGCGCCCGAATCCAGGGACCCTACGCGCGGGGCAGGATAAAGACGGAACGGGCTTCGACCGGCGACCGCCGTCAGCTCACCCGCGGTCGATCGAGGAGACGATCCAGAGCCGCCCGCGACATTCGGCGGCCGGTTGGCGAAGCCAGCGCAGCGCGCCGAGATCGCCGTCGAACGAAGCTCCGCCGACTTCGACCTTGGTACCGAGGGGGAAGCTTCGAGCGCCGACCCGAAGCTGCCGGGCGGATTCGTCCCAGCCGGTGCCGGCGGTGGCGAAGGCGAGGTTGGTGCGCTCCCCGTTCGCTTCGAGGACCAGGCAGCGGCCCTGGACCGCGAGGATTCCGGAAGCCGCCGCGGTCGCACCGGCGGCATTGGCCTGCAGCAGGGCGAGCGCGATGCCTGGGGCATCGGCGCTCGCCACCGCCGAGTCCGCCTTCATCCCGGTTTCGCGGCCGCCGTCGGCGGATCCGGTGGAGTCGCATCCGGCGGCCATCAGAAGCGGGGCGAGGAAGGCGGGACGGATCATCCTACGGACCGTACAGGAGGGACACGCCGCTCGGCAAGGTGTCGGTCGTCATGTAGGTCATGTAGCCGCAGCGGCTGGGGTCTCCCTCGTAATAGCTCGCGGAGCTCTGGATGCCCGCGGCCTGCCCGCGTCGGACGGGCTCGGCGGGGCCGACCCGCCGGCCGGCCTGCGCGGACTCCGGCCGCTGCTCGCGCGGCGTTTTGCGCCGGGCTCGCTGCGCGCGGGCCGCTTGGCTCACATCGAATTGAGATGCAGGATGTTGCCGTCCGGGTCCCTGATCCAGACCAGCTTCTCGCCTCCGGCATGGTGCACATTGCCCTCCAGCCGGCCGATATCGGGATAATGTTCGAAGGTCGCGCCCTTCGATTCGAGCGCCGCGACGATGGAGTCGAGATCGCCGCCGACCCCCCAGACGACGGCATTGGCCTTGTTGGTTCCGGCCAATTCGGATTCGTAGACGATGAGGCGGGTGGCGCCGGTCCGGTAGACCCGAACGCCTTCCTCCTTGCCCGGCTCGGCGAGCTCGAGGCCGAGGATGTCGCCGTAGAAGGTGTGCGCCCGGTCGAGATTGGCGACGGCGAGGATCGCGGAGCTGTCATGGTCCTTGAGCATGGCTTCTTCCTT
>DASQZF010000071.1:0-2249 GCA_035638835.1 Allosphingosinicella sp.
CCACCGTCATTGCGAGCGAAGCGAAGCAATCCAGTGCGGCGTCGGGCTCGCTGGATTGCTTCGTCGCTGCATTCCTCGCAATGACGGACAACCGGCTCAGAACCCCAAAGTGAACCTTATCGCCGCCCCAAGATCCGAGTCCATCTCCGCGACGTTGCCGGGGTGGCGCCGTGCGAAGACGTTGCCGCTGAGGTGCCCGGCTCCGGAGAGCAGGTCGATCCCATAGGCGGCTTCGAGATCGATCTCGCGGCCGGTGGGCGCGAGGTTGAAGAAGCGGCTCTCATAGCCCGCGCTCAGAGTGTCGTAGCTGTAGGAGACGGGCACGTTCAGGTCGAAGCCGCCGGAACGGACCCGCAAGGGCTGCATCAGCCGCAGCGCGAAGCGGTCGCCGGGCCGCAGGGTTCCGGTCCTTCCGAGATCGACCGACCAGGCATCGCTCGCAAGGCGTCCCCCCCGGGCGAGGCCCGCGGCGGCCGTGACTGCGGACCAGCCGAGACGATAGCCGAGCGAGGCGTCCCAGCCTCGGCCGAGCGCGAAGGTGGCGCCGGCGTCGGCGAACCAGCTGGTCCCGCCGCTCACGCCTATCAGCGGCGAGAAGCGGGCTCCGAACAGGGTCGATTCCTCGTCGAGCCGGCTCGCCCCGAGGCTCAGCCTCGCCCGGCCGAGCCGGCGGTCGGCCGCGATCGAGAACAGGCCGTAGCGCGGCTGGACGATAGAGCGGTCGAAGCCGGGCTGGAGCACCTCGCCGCGCTCGGCGGTGGCGGTGAGCCCGATCCGTCCGAGCCGGTGGCGAACGCCCAAAGCGCCCGCCGAATCGCCCTGGAAGCCCATCCGGCTCATGGGATCCTGGGCCACGAGGAAAGCGTCGCGATAATGGCCGGAGAGGCGCCGCTCGAGAGTCTTGCCGCTTTCCGCGAGCCCGAGCGCGACGGACAAACGCGGGTTCAGCCGGCTGATCGCGATCCCGGAGACCAATCGCGCCTTTCGGCCGTCCTCGTAGGTCAGGCCCAGCTGGGCGAACCCGACCTGGGGCTGCCCGGTCAGCCTGCGGTCGACGGTGATCGACACCGCGACCCCGCGGGCCCCGGCCGTTGCGGTCCTCAGGCCGGGCTGGAACGCCCGGCCGAGCGGCCGATCCTGCTCCGCGCGCTGCAGGGCGGAATTCAGGGTCATAGTATAGGCCCTCGAGAATCCGTCGAGCACGACCATTCCGCCGAGCGCCGTCCTGGCGTCGCCCATCGCCGTCGATCCCTGGCTGGAGCCGGCCGCGACGTCGACCGCCTGGCCGCCCGGTAGGCTGAGGCTGCCCTGCGGCTGGAAGGCGCGGTCGATGTTGAGGATTCCCCGGCCGAACACTCCGTCCGTGCCGGGAGCGCCGGCATCGTCGGCGCTTCCGAGCAGGATCTGCACGATCTGCTGCCCCGTCAGGTGGGGGAAGGCGCCCGCGAGCAATGCCGCGGCGCCGCTGATCACCGGCGCCGAGAAGGACGTACCCGACCACAGGTAGCTTTCGCCGAGATGGTTGGGCGCCCGGACCCTGACTCCGATCGCGGTCAGATAGACGGCTGCGCCGGTCCCGGCCCTGTTGGAGGAGTCCGCCAGGAGCCGGCCCGAGTCCATCGAGCCGGCGATGATGACGTTGCCGGCGCTCGACGCCGACAAGGCGAAGGCTTCCGGATTGGCGCCGGTGGCTTCCTTGCCGCTATTGCCCGCCGACATGACGACGAGGATTCCCGACGCCGCCGCCCGTACGATCGCGTTGTTCACCGAGATGCTGGGATCGCCGCCGCCGAGCGAGATGTTGATCACCTTGGCGCCGTTCTCGCGGGCGAGGTCGATCGCCCGGACGATGTCGGCGCTGGAATGCTGGCAGCCGTCCTCCTCGGAGCAATCGGTGGGGTCCGACGTGTTGAACGACATGATGGTCGAATCGAACGCAACGCCCATCATTCCAACGCCGTCGCGCGCAGCCGCGGCAACGGCCGCGACCGCGGTGCCGTGTCCTTCCGTATCCGAAATTCCTCGGCTCGCTGCCACGTCGCGGCTTGCGGGATCGATCCTGCCGGCGAATTCGGGAAGATTCGGGTTGATGCCCGAATCGACGATCGCGATCTTCACGCCTCGGCCGGTGGCCCCCCGATTATACGCCGCGATGCTCGCATGGCTGCTCGCGCCGGAGCGCGCATATTCGGAGTCGTTGTAATTCACCCCCACCGCCGCCGCCACCGCCACCGCCACCGCCGCCGGCG
>DASQZF010000072.1:0-31078 GCA_035638835.1 Allosphingosinicella sp.
CGAGCAGTGGGACATCCCGATGCTCAAGGAGCGGGTGGAGGAGGTGTTCGGCCTCCAGCCGCCGATCGACGACTGGCTGCAGGAAGAATCGGTCGACCCGGAGATGCTGCTCGAGCGCATCCAGAAGCTCGCCGACGATCAGGTCGAGGAGAAAGCTCAGGAGATGCCGCCCGAGACCTGGGTCCAGATCGAGAAGCAGGTCCTCCTCCAGTCGCTCGACCATTATTGGAAGGACCATCTGGCGATGCTCGATGCGCTTCGCCAGGTCATCCACCTTCGCGCCTACGCCCAGCGCAAGCCGATCGACGAATATAAGCACGAGGCCTTCCAGCTGTTCGAGCGGATGCTCGCGGCGATCCGCGAGGACGTCACCGGCAGGCTCGTCCGGATGCGCTTCACCCTGCAGCCGCCGGAAGAGGACTTCCCCCCGATGCAGGGGCTGCCCGACTTCATCACCCACCATATCGATCCGTTCACCGGCGACGACGACACCGCCGATATCGACGCTGGAACGGGCGCGATCATGTCCAAGCTTCCGCCACTCCAGGCGGCCCGGCCCGAAATGCCTTCGGGCACGTTCGAGGTCGCCGAAGCGGACATGCCCCAGGTCAGCCGCAATGCGCCTTGCCCCTGCGGCTCGGGCCTGAAGTTCAAGCACTGCCACGGCCAGCTAGCGTAAGAAAAGGGCCGGCGGGGAGGGGATTCCCGCCGGCCCTTCGTCATTGCGAAGAGCGCAAGCGACTAAGCAATCCGGCTACGGCGTCCGAACCGCTGGATTGCTTCGCTACGCTCGCAATGACGTGCTCGCCCGCTGGGCGGGCGATCACGCCATCTTGAAGCCTTCCTTGTTCATCAGGCTGGTCAGCTTGGCATTCTGCGCCTCGGAGAGGATCTGCTTGAAGGCCGGGAAAACCTCGTCTTCCTCCATCCGGATATGCTCCTGGAGCATGGACCGGAAGTCGGCGACCCGGGCCAGCCATTCGGGGCTGTCCTTCGCGAGATTCTCGAGCTCGTAGAGATAGGTCTTCACATAGCCGTGCTCACCGTTGAGCGCATCCGCGTCGTGGGCGGAATTGGCCTGGCGGAGCGCGGGGTAGATGATCGTCTCTTCCTCATGGGCATGCTTGGTGAGGGCGTATTTCAGCTTCGCCAGCAGAGACGTGCGAAGGGTGGTCTGGCTGTCGTTGGTCGCCTCGATCTTGTCGAAGATGGCCAGGGTGGCGGCATGCTCCGCCTTCAACGCGTCGAACCAGTCGCCCGCGGAAGCGGACGGCATCTGCATCAGGAACTTGCGCCCGAAATTCGCGGCGATCCCTACCGCCGCGCCGGCGATCGCCGCGCCCGCCAAAACGCCGGCATTGCCGCCGCCGAAGGAGAAGGCGCTGCGCTCGTTGGTGAACCGGCCCTCGCTGTCGCGCTTGCCCGCGCCGTCGCCCGAACGCGACTTGTTGCCCTGCTTGGATTCGGTCTTCGTAGCCATGACGGCCTCCTTGGTTGAAACTCGCCCCCTGAACCCGCGTGGAGGCACGGCGGTTCCGGACGCCATTGGAGGATACGCCCTCTCTTCAACTCGTTGCTCGAACGATTCGACCTGGCCGGACTGATCCAGGTCATAGGATCGGTTCGGAACCATCGCAGCGGGGCCATGTTCTTGAGGCCAAAGCAAAAAAAGGAACCGGCGATGCGCGCGATGGATTACAGGGGCCCTTATCGGGTCCGGCTCGAAGAGAAGCCGATGCCGACGATCGAGCATCCTCGCGACGCGGTCGTCCGAGTGACCCGCTCGTGCATCTGCGGATCGGACCTTCACCTCTATCACGGGCTGGTGCCCGATACCCGCGTCGGCCAGACCTTCGGCCACGAATTCTGCGGCGTTGTCGAGGAAGTCGGCTCGGCGGTCGAGAACCTCAAGGCCGGCGACCATGTGCTGGTGCCGTTCAACATCGCCTGCGGCCAGTGCCATTTCTGCAAGCAGGGCCTGTTCGGCAATTGCCACGAATCCAATCCCCAGGCGACGGCGGTCGGCGGCATTTACGGCTATTCGCACACCGCGGGGGGCTATGACGGCGGCCAGGCCCAATATGTGCGGGTGCCCTATGCCGATTTCGGGCCCGAGATCATCCCCGACTGGATGGACCCGGACGACGCGGTTCTCCTCACCGACGTCGTCCCGACCGGGTACCAGGCCGCCGAGATGGCCGGGATCAAGCGCGGCGACACGATCTGCGTGTTCGGCGCCGGACCGGTGGGGATCATGGCGGCGCGCTGCGCCTGGCTGTTCGGCGCGGGACGGGTCATCGTTATCGACCATCTCGATTACCGGCTGGAGTTCGTGAAGAACTACGCGCCTGCCGAGGTCTACAATTTCCGCGAACTCGACGACCTCGTCGTGTTCATGAAGAAGACCACGGACGGGCTCGGTGCCGACGTCTGCATCGACGCGGTCGGCAACGACGCATCGGGCAATATCTGGCAGACCATCCTGGGCAAGAAGATGAAGCTCGAGGCCGGCTCGGCCATCGCTCTCCACTGGGCGATCAACTCGGTGAAGAAGGGCGGCGTGGTCTCGATCGTGGGGGTCTACGGTCCGACCGGCAACCTCGTGCCCATGGGCAATGTCGTCAACAAGGGCCTGACCATCCGAGCCAACCAGGCGTCGGTGAAGCGTCTGCTGCCGAGGCTGATCGAGCATGTGAAGGCGGGCCATATCGACCCGAAGGCGATGATCACCCACCGGGTGCCGCTAGAGGACATTTCGGACGCCTATCACATCTTCTCGAAAAAGCTCGACGGCTGCATCAAGCCCGTCCTCATCCCCAACGCCGCGTGACAGGAGCCGAAACCATGGACGCCCCCACGACGACCAAAGCGACCGCTCTCGACCGCTCCTCCATCCCCGGCTGGGGGGTCGACGCGGACCCCGAGAACGATCCCACCTATCCTTATCGCGATCGCGACAAGGACGACCATTCGGGCAAATGGGCCCGGCCGCCCGTGCAGCATAGCGACGTCGAGATTTTGCAGTCGATCGAGCACAAGCAGCGGCCGGCGGTGTTCGGGACCTCGACCCCGCCGAGCGGGCTCAGCGGAATGATGCGTCGAGGCGCCTTCAAGTATAGCGAGTCGCATTGGGCGCACTGGCTGATGCTGATGGGCGCGGACCGGGTGAACATGGTCGAAGGGATCGTCCAGGATCTGGCCCGGGCCAAGATTCCCAACATCCCGGCGGAAATGGGCATGCGCTCCGAGTGGAAGCACAACCGCAAGGGTCTGGTCACCAAGCTCGCCGTCACCGCCGCGATGGGCGCTGCCGCCTTCGCCCTGTTCAAATGGGCGGGCAGCCGGGACCGCGACGGTTCGAACGACCGGCACTGAGCCCTCGTCGTCTCTGCTGCCGGCGTCCCGGGACCGGAATCAGGTGATGGAGACGATCTTCTGGCCGTCGCGCCAGACGTCGCAAATGGGGCAATCGAGATCGTCCTCGACCCGGGACACGGCCTCGCGGTCATCCTTCGCCAGGATGTCCTTGCGCTTCAAGACCTCCCCGCCCACCGAGGCGAGCTTGTTTACCCGATAATGACGCATAACCCCTCCCGCTACGTTTCCAGCGTGGCCCAAGCCACGACGCCGCGCAAGAGGCGAGAGGAGGAGGCCCGTCAAATTTCGGGATTGGCGGGATGAGCGCTCGAGCCGCCGGAACCGGCGGGCGCCGCCGGCGAAGCTCCGCTCGGCTCGATCCCGTTGGAACGGGGATCCGTTCCGGTCGCCAGGATCCCGTAGGCGAGCGCCGCGATCACCAGCGCAACGAGCGCGGCCATGATGAAGCAGCCTCGTTTGTTCTCCTTGAAAACCTTGCTCATCCACTGCCTTTCCCGGTCCGTCGCGCTTCAACCGACGGCGGTGCGCGGGGTTGCGGGCGATACGGCGCCCCGCGGCTCAAGTCCCGGCGGGACGGGGCTTGAACCTTCGCGCTTATGCTCCGATGTGTACCGGGAGACACAACCCGTAAGCAGGAATCCTCCCCCCATGGACCATGAAGACATCGTCAACGGCCTCGTTCCGATCGTGATCGAGCAGTCCAACCGCGGCGAGCGCAGCTTCGACATTTATTCGCGGCTGCTGCGCGAGCGGATCGTGTTCGTGACCGGCCAGGTCGAGGACCATATGGCGACTCTGATCACGGCCCAGCTCCTTTACCTGGAGAGCGAGAATCCGAAGAAGGATATCTTCATGTACATCAACTCGCCGGGCGGGGTGGTGACGGCCGGAATGGCGGTGCACGACACGATGCAATATATCCGCCCCCGGGTGGGGACGGTGTGCATCGGCCAGGCGGCGTCGATGGGCAGCTTCCTGCTCGCGGCGGGCGAGCCCGGAATGCGCGTGGCCCTGACCAATGCGCGGATCATGGTCCACCAGCCGTCGGGCGGGGCCCAGGGCATGGCCACCGACATCGAGATCCAGGCCAAGGAGATCCTGCGCATCCGCCACCGGATGAACGAGCTCTACGCCCATTATACCGGCCGCCCGCTCGAAGAGATCGAGAAGGCGATGGACCGCGACAAATTCTATTCCGCCGACGAGGCCAAGGTTTTTGGCCTGATCGACGAGGTCTTCGACAAGAGGCCCGCTCCGGGCGAAGGCGATTCGACGCACCAGGCGGAGGCGGCCTAAACGCGGACCGGTTCGTCCATTCGATCGAGCGACCAGGCGGGGTCGGGCCCGGCGGGCCCGGTCCCGCCTCCTGTTTCGGCGTGACCCGACATATTCGGGATCTGAGGTCCGCCACTTGTTCAGGCGAGGCGTCGTGGCCACATTGGCGGAGTAAGTCCCTCGGGGCGGAACCATTTCTGCCGCGCGGCACTCCGTCCCCACGGACCAGGCACGTTAATCAATAAGCCATTGTGGTTGTGCGACAGTGCGGTCTAGGATGGCTTGATAGGCAGAGGGCGCCGCTCGAAGCGCCCGATAGGATCAGAATGACCAAGCTAAGCGGCAGCGACTCGAAGAGCACCCTCTACTGTTCCTTCTGCGGGAAATCGCAGCACGAGGTGAGGAAGCTCATCGCGGGGCCAACCGTGTTCATCTGCGACGAGTGCGTCGAGCTGTGCAACGACATCATCCGGGAGGAGACAAAATCCTCGCTGGTCAAGACACGCGACGGGGTGCCGACCCCGCTCGAGATCTGCAAGCATCTCGACGATTACGTGATCGGCCAGAGCCACGCCAAGCGGGTCCTCTCGGTCGCCGTCCACAACCATTATAAGCGCCTGGCGCACGGCTCCAAGGGCGGCGAGGTCGAGCTTTCCAAGTCGAACATACTGCTCGTCGGCCCGACCGGCTGCGGCAAGACCCTGCTCGCCCAGACCCTGGCGCGGCTGCTCGACGTGCCGTTCACGATGGCCGACGCGACGACGCTCACCGAGGCCGGCTATGTCGGCGAGGATGTCGAGAACATCATCCTGAAGCTGCTCCAGGCGAGCGACTACAATGTCGAGCGGGCGCAGCGCGGGATCGTCTATATCGACGAGATCGACAAGATCAGCCGCAAGTCGGATAATCCCTCCATCACCCGCGACGTGTCGGGCGAGGGCGTGCAGCAGGCGCTGCTCAAGCTGATGGAAGGCACCACCGCCTCCGTCCCGCCTCAGGGTGGACGCAAGCATCCGCAGCAGGAATTCCTTCAGGTCGACACGACCAACATCCTGTTCATCTGCGGCGGCGCCTTCGCTGGCCTGGAGAAGATCATCGCCGACCGCCTCCAGGGCAAATCGATCGGCTTCGGCGCCTATGTCGCCGCACCGGAGGAGCGCCGCACCGGCGAGATCCTTCGCCAGGGCGAGCCGGACGATCTCTTGAAGTTCGGGCTCATCCCGGAGTTCGTCGGCCGGCTTCCGGTGATCGCGACCCTGGAGGACCTGGACGAGGTCGCGCTGGTCAAGATCCTCAAGGAGCCGAAGAACGCCCTCGTCAAGCAATATGCGAAGCTGTTCGACATGGAGGACGTGAAGCTCAGCTTCACCGACGACGCGATGATCTCGGTCGCCAAGAAGGCGATCGAGCGCAAGACCGGCGCCCGCGGCCTGAGATCGATCCTTGAGAACATCCTGCTCGACACCATGTTCGACCTTCCGTCGATGAACGGGGTCGACGAGGTCATGATCGACAAGGACGTGGTGGAGGGCCGCAAGGACCCGATCCGCGTCTATGCCGAGAAGGAAAAGACCGGCGACGCCGCCTGAGCGGAGTCGCCCGACGATGAGCGCGGACTCCGCCGTGGAGGGGCGGCCGGCCTATCTGGCCTGGCTGCCCCGGTTCCTCTTCGAGATCGATCCCGTCGCTGCCCGCTACGTCGCCAAGGCGTGGCTGGCGGCCCTGATACCGAGCATCGCCCTTTCGGCTTTGGTGCGGCTGGTCGCAGCGGACGCCGCCGCGCCGCAATTTCCGGGCGAGGCCGGATCTCTGGTGCTGTTCGTCGTCTTCGTCGGGCCGGCCCTGGAGACCCTGCTGCTGGCGCTGCCGCTGCTCGGCCTCAACCGCTTCTTCGGGCCCGGCCCCGCGGTGATCGGAAGCGCGCTTATCTGGGCCGTCGTGCACAGCCTCGTCGTCCCGGTCTGGGGGCTGGTGATCTGGTGGCCCTTCCTGATCATGTCGATCGCCTTCCTGACCTGGCGCCGCAAGAGCCTGCTCTGGGCGCTCGGAATCGCCTTCGCCATCCATGCGCTTCAGAACGGCTTCACCGTGGCGATCATGCTGCTGGCGGGTTGATCCGCCGCTCCGTCATTGCGAGCGAAGCGAAGCAATCCGGTGTGGCGTCGGAGCACCGCTGGATTGCTTCGTCGCTTCGCTCGCAATGACGGCTGCTACTTCCCCTCGGCCCGGGCGTTCGCGACCTTGTACTGGAAGGCCTCGGCCTGGGTGAGGCAGCGTCGGGTCGAGCCGTCCCCGCCCTGCTCCTTGACCGCCTTCTGGCGGTACATGATCTCGGTGAGGAGCTTGCGCGACACGCCCATCCGGATGAGGAAGTCGTTGTCCTCGCTGGCGAGCAGGGCCGAATCCTGCTCGATATCTCCGATCAGCCCGACCGTGCTTTCGGTTCCACGGAGCACCTCCGCCTCGATTGCGCCGCGGTCGCTCGTGTGGGTGAACATGTGAACGACGAACTGGCCGCCGGGATCGACGATCCGGCCGCGGCCCCCCATGAAGACGAAGTTGCAGGCGCTGAAGCAGGCCCAGCCCTCGGGGATCCGGGTAAAGGCCATCGACTGGCGGATCAGCTTGCCGGCCTCGGTCCCGGCCCGGGCGTCGCCTCCCGCCGAGCGAAGCCAGATCTGGTCGATCGGCTCGAATTGCCTGAGCGCCGCCGCAAGCCGGGCGGGAACGCCCCCGTCGATCGCGCCTTCCGCCAGCAGGATCCGCAGTCCGCCTTCCTGCCGAAGGCTGAACTGCATCGCCTTGTGGGCCGAGAAGTTCAGCGCCTTCGGGCAGGTCGGATTGGCCGGATCGACGGCGGCCTGCGCCCAGGAGGACGAAAGCAAAGCCGCCAAGGCCAGGCTGGTGATGCCCCTTCGCATCGACTCAGGCCGCGAGAACGTAATTGCCGCCGCCGGGCTTGCGGCACATGCGCTTGTCGACCGTCGTCTCCTCGCCGTCGACGATGACGACGTCGGTGATCAACATGCAGCTTCCTCCGTCGGCCGAAGCCCTTTGATCGCGGACCGTCGACGAGCCCTTCACGCCCGGACGGGTATCGCTTTCCCAGGTCGAGGTGGTGCCCACTCCGCCCCGGACCGCGGTGTCGGTGGCCGTGGCCGCCTTCACCTGCTCCTTGCAGTCGAGCTTGCGGATGATCGCATCGGTGATCAGCGACGCGACCGGCAGGCCGGCGGCGATGAGGGCGCCCGGAGCGCGCCCCCAGCCGCCGAGCGCGGTCCCGGCGATCCCGCCGGCGATCGCTCCGAACATCCCGCCGCTTTTCTTCTTCTTGGGAGTGCACTTCGTCTCCGCCGAGTCGGACTTGCCCTCCCTGGCGTGGACGGGGGGCTGCACGGAAAGCAGAAGGAGCGGAACGCACGCGAACATGAACCGACGCATAAGATGACTCCCCGAAGTGCCTGACTGGCCTCTCGAAGGGGAGCTAATCCACGCTTGTTGCCGCTTCATGCCGCAGGCCCGGCGCCTGTGTGCCAATTGTAGCAGCCCCCTGCTTCGGCCCGGGCGACCGGCCCCGACCATCGGCGAGTTTGTCATATCGGAGACGGAACGAGAAGGGCCGATCGCAGCCCGGGTGCAGGTTTATTGATGCATGGCCCCAACTCCCCATATAGGTTGCAAGAAGGCCTCCAGGGCCTGCATGTGGAGTTCCGATGACCCAATCCTATCCCGTCCTGCCGCTTCGCGACATCGTCGTCTTCCCGCAGATGATCGTGCCGCTCTTCGTCGGCCGCGACAAATCCGTGGCCGCGCTCGAGAGCGCGATGGCGGCGGACAAGCAGATCTTCCTCGTCTCCCAGCTCGATCCCGCCGAGGACGATCCCGACCGCGACGCTCTTTACGACATGGGCGTGGTCGCCACCGTGCTCCAGCTCCTCAAGCTGCCCGACGGCACCGTCCGGGTGCTGGTCGAGGGTCAGGAGCGGGCCAATCTCGTCTCGATGGGGATGGAGGACCAGCATCTCGTCGCCGAGGTCGAGGCGATCGAGGGCGACGAGCCCGACGGCGCGGAGGTCGCAGCGTTGATGCGCTCGGTCGTCGAGCAGTTCGAGAATTATTCGAAACTGAACCGCAAGCTTCCGGCCGAGACCGCGGTCCAGCTTGCACAGATCCTCGAGGCCTCCAAGCTGGCCGATTCGGTCGCCGCCAACATCAACATCAAGGTGTCGGACAAGCAGGCCTTGCTCGCCGAGCTCAACCCCGTTCGCCGGCTCGAGATGGTGTTCGCCTTCATGGAGGGCGAGCTCGGGGTGCTCCAGGTCGAGAAAAGGATCCGAAGCCGGGTCAAGCGGCAGATGGAGAAGACCCAGCGCGAATATTATCTCAACGAGCAATTGAAGGCGATCCAGCGCGAGCTGGGCAACGAGGGCGAGGAAGGGGAGGGCGACGAGCTCGCCGAGCTCGCCCGGAAGATCGCAAAGACCAAGCTCTCGAAGGAGGCCCGAACCAAGGCTACTTCCGAGATGAAGAAGCTGAAGGCGATGGCGCCGATGTCGGCCGAGGCCACGGTCAGCCGCAACTATCTCGACGTCCTGCTCGGCCTGCCCTGGGGCAAGAAGTCCAAGGTCAAGAAGGACATCGCGGAAGCCCAGGCGATCCTGGACGAGGACCATTACGGCCTGGAGAAGGTCAAGGACCGGATCATCGAATATCTGGCCGTGCAGGCCCGGACCAATCGGCTGAAGGGCCCGATCCTCTGCCTGGTAGGTCCCCCGGGCGTCGGCAAGACCTCGCTCGGCCGATCGATCGCGCGCGCCACCGGCCGCGAGTTCGTTCGCCAGTCGCTCGGCGGAGTGCGCGACGAGGCCGAGATCCGCGGCCATCGCCGCACGTATATCGGCTCGCTCCCCGGCAAGATCGTCTCGAACCTGAAAAAGGCCGGAAGCTCGAACCCGCTCTTCCTTCTCGACGAGATCGACAAGCTCGGCCAGGACTTCCGGGGCGATCCGGCTTCGGCCCTGCTCGAGGTGCTCGATCCGGAGCAGAATTCGAAGTTCCAGGACCATTATCTCGAGATCGACTACGATCTTTCGGACATCATGTTCGTCACCACGGCGAACACGATGGACATGCCCCAGCCGCTCCTGGACCGGATGGAGATCATCCGCCTCGAAGGCTATACGGAGGACGAGAAGGTCGAGATCGCCCGCCGACACCTCATCCCCAAGCAGATCGAATCGCACGGGCTGAAGGAAGGGGAGCTGGTCTTCGCCGAGGACGGGCTGAGGAGCCTCATCCAGCATTATACCCGCGAGGCGGGCGTTCGGACCCTCGAGCGCGAGATCGCCAAGGTGGCGAGGAAGGCGCTTCGCCGGATCCTCGAAGGCAAGACCGAGAAGGTCGAGCTCACCGCCGAGAATATCTCCGAATATTCCGGGGTTCGCCGCCATCGCCACGGAATGGGCGAGGAGGAGGACCAGATCGGCGCAGTCACCGGCCTGGCCTGGACCGAGGTCGGCGGCGAGCTGCTGACCATCGAGGCGGTGACCGTGCCCGGCAAGGGCCAGATCAAGTGGACCGGCAAGCTCGGTGACGTCATGCAGGAATCGATCCAGGCGGCCTTCTCGTTCGTCAAGGCGAGGAGCCCGAGCTACGGGGTCAAACCGAGCCTGTTCGCCCGCAAGGACATCCACGTCCACCTTCCCGAAGGCGCAACGCCCAAGGACGGCCCGTCGGCCGGAGTGGGAATGGTGACCGCGATCATCTCCACCTTGACCGGGATTCCCGTCCGCCGCGACGTCGCGATGACCGGCGAGGTCACGCTGCGCGGCCGGGTGCTTCCGATCGGCGGTCTCAAGGAGAAATTGCTGGCGGCGCTTCGCGGCGGGATCAAGAAGGTGCTGATCCCCGCCGAGAACGAGAAGGACCTGGTCGAGATCCCGGCGACGATCACCGGCGGGCTCGAGATCGTGCCCGTGAGCCATGTCGACGAGGTGCTGAACCACGCTCTGGCGACGCCGGTCACCCCGATCGATTGGACGGAGGCCGACGAGCTGGCGGCGGTCCCCGCGCCGGAGCTGGCGGCCGCTCCGGACGAAGCGGTGGGTTCGATCCGGCACTAGCCTTTCCTCCCCATCGCGAGATGGGGAGGGGGACCACATGAAATGTGGTGGAGGGGTAACCGGCGCTGGGCTCCGGAGGTTTTAGCGCGAACCCGAAGCTTCCCGAGCCTTCTACCCCTCCACCATGCTTCGCATGGTCCCCCTCCCCATTGCTTCGCAACGGGGAGGACATTTGTGCCACGCATCAACGTATTTGGATCAGGAACGCGCGATTTTCCCTAGCAAAGCCGCGCTTTCCTTTTGACTCCTCTTCCGCTCCTGCCGTTAGATGGACGGAAGCGCGCCGACTGCGACTCAATCGGAATAAAAGGGGGTTCGGGAGAGATGAACAAGCAGGAGCTTATCGGGGCCGTGGCCGACGCGACCGGGCTCAGCCGCGGCGACGCCACCCGGGCTGTCGAAGGCGTGTTCGACACGATCCAGGGCGCCTTGAAGCGCGGCGACGAGGTCCGGCTGGTCGGCTTCGGCACTTTCTCCTGCTCCAAGCGCAAGGCCTCGACCGGCCGCAACCCCCGGACCGGCGAGCCGATGCAGATCAAGGAATCGACCCAGCCCAAGTTCAAGGCCGGCAAGGTGCTGAAGGATTCGGTCGGGCGTTAACCCGTCATTCCCGCGATTCCCGCTTCAGCGGGAGTGACGGGTAGTGGACAGCCCGCACCCAGCTTACTAAGTGGCCCGTTCCGCACGGCGTGGGCGCGTAGCTCAGTGGTAGAGCACACCCTTCACACGGGTGGGGTCGTAGGTTCAATCCCTACCGCGCCCACCACGCCGGGCCCTCACCGTCATTGCGAGCGCAGCGAAGCAATCCAGTACGGAGGTCGTGGCCACCGCCTCACTGGATTGCCGCGTCGCTCCCGCGAAGCGGCAGTTCATCCTAAGCGCCGTGGAGGGGCTCCTCGCAATGACGGACCTATTGCCCTTCAAGCGGCTGCTCATCGCCCGAGCCCGGCACTCCCAGCGCGGCCTTCACGCGCTCCACCTCCTCGTCGCTCGGAGCTTCGGGAAGCTCCTCCTCACCCGGTCCGCGCGCGTCGTCGGGGATTCCGGGCCCGGTGCCCGCGATGCTTTCGTTGCGCGGGCGGTCGTTCGGGCCGTTGCTGATCTTCGCCTTGTCGTCCATTCGAGCTTCTCCTCGCCTGTGCAAATGACGGCGCCGCGAGGAGGTTCCGGCAATGGGAGCCGCGAGCGTCGGGATCGGTCCTATCCGTCATTGCGAGGAGCGAAGCAACGAAGCAATCCAGCGGCCTCGGAGGCCGTACTGGATTGCTTCGCTTCGCTCGCAATGACGCTTGCGGGCCTTCAGCGACCCATCGACTCCGCAACGATCTCGTACGACCTCACCCGCGCCCGATGATCGAATATCTGCGACGTGATCATCAGCTCGTCGGCGCCGGTCACTTCGGCGAACGCCTCGATCCTGGCCTTCACCGTCGCACCGTCGCCGACCGCCGAGCAGGTCAGGACCTGGTCGAGCATCGAGCGCGCCTGCGGGGGCAGGGTCTCGGCAAAACCGGGCAGGGGCGGGGGCAGCTTCCCGGGCTTGCCGGTCCGCAGGTTGACGAAGGCCTGCTGAACCGACGTCGCCAGAAGCTCCGCTTCCCCGGGGTCGTCGGCCGCGAAGGCGTTGAAGCCGAGCATTACATAAGGCCGGTCGAGCCGGGCGGAGGGCTGGAAACGCTCGCGATAGACCCGGATCGCCTCCATCATCTGCCCGGGCGCGAAATGGGAGGCGAAGGCATAAGGGAGGCCGAGCATCGCCGCAAGCTGGGCCCCGAACAGGCTCGAGCCGAGAATCCAGATCGGGACGTCCAGCCCTTCGCCGGGCACGGCCCTCACGGCGCGGCCCTCCCGGGCCTCGAAAAAGCCCATCAACTCGACGACATCCTGGGGAAACTGATTTTCGTCCGACGCGAGGTTCCGCCGAAGGGCCAGGGCCGCGGCGCGGTCGGTGCCGGGAGCCCGGCCGAGGCCGAGATCGACCCGGCCCGGGAAGAGCGACTCCAGCGTTCCGAACTGCTCGGCGATGACCAGGGGCGCGTGGTTGGGAAGCATCACCCCGCCCGCGCCGATCCGGATGGTCGAGGTGCCGGCCCCGACGAAGGCGAGGGCGACCGCGGTGGCGGCGCTCGCGATGCCCGGCATGGAATGATGCTCGGCCATCCAGAAACGGCGATAGCCGAGCCGCTCCGCCGCTTGGGCTAGGTCGAGCGAGTTGCGGAGCGCGCGGCCGGCGTCTGCTCCCTCGGGGACCGGGGCGAGGTCGAGGACTGAGAGTGGGATCATGAGGGGCAGATGGTGTCCCTGCCTCGTCATTGCGAGGAGCGAAGCGACGAAGCAATCCAGTGGGCCCCCGAGGCTGCACTGGATTGCTTCGCTGCGCTCGCAATGACGGCGGCGCTTTCACTGCGACTACTCAAGCTCTACGGCACACCTCATGCTTCAGCGGAGCCCCGAGACCCGCCGCCTCTGGCGCGAAGAGATTCGCGCGACTCTGGCGCTCGCCTGGCCTCTCGTCCTCACCAACATCGCGCAGGCGCTGATCCACGTCACCGACGTCGTCCTCCTCGGCTGGGCGGGCCCCTCGGTGCTCGCGGCCGGCACCCTCGGGGTAAACATCTATTTCGCCTTTCTGATCTTCGGCATCGGACTGGTCACTGCGACCGCTCCCATGATGGCCAAGGAGCTCGGCGAGCGCAGCCACAGCGTTCGCGACGTCCGCCGGACCGTCCGCCAGGGCATGTGGGCCGCGGTCGCGCTGACCATTCCGGTCTGGGTGATCCTCTGGTTCAGCGGCTCGATCCTGGTCGCCATCGGCCAGGATCCCGCTCTTGCCGCGGACGCCCAGACCTTCGTCCGGGCCCTGCAATGGGGCTTCCTCCCCTATCTGTGGTATCTCGTCCTTCGCTCCTTCATCTCGGCGCTCGAGAAGCCGCTGTGGTCGTTCGTCGTCGGAGTGGTCGCGGTCCTGTTCAACGGAATCGTCAATTACGGCCTGATCTTCGGCTATCTCGGGTTCCCGAAGCTCGGCCTGATGGGCGCGGGCATCGGAAGCGCCCTGGCCAACAGCTTGATGTTCGTCGGGATGGCCCTGGTCGTGCTCCTGCACCGCCGCTTCCGCCGTTTCCGGTTGTTCGGCCATTTCTGGCGGGCGGACTGGCAGCGCTTTCGGGAGGTCTGGAGGCTCGGCCTGCCGATCGCGGTGATCCTCGCCCTGGAGATCACGATCTTCAACGCCGCAGTCTTCCTGATGGGCCTGATCGGGGCGGAGTCGATCGCCGCCCACGCCATCGCCATCCAGCTCGCGGCGCTCTCGTTCATGGTGCCGATGGGCCTTTCGCAGGCGGCGACGGTCCGGGTCGGGCTCGCCTTCGGCCGGCGGGACCGCGCCGGGATCGCCCGCGCGGGCTGGACCGCCTTCGCGCTCGGAACCGGATTCATGTCGCTGACCGGGCTCCTGATGCTGGCCTTCCCTTATGCGCTGGTGACGATGTTCCTCGATCCCGCATTGCCGGCCAACGAGGCCGTCATCCCGCTCGCCGTCTCCTTCCTGATCGTGGCCGCCTTCTTCCAGATCTTCGACGGCGCCCAGGTCGTGGCCGCAGGCATGTTGAGGGGGCTTCAGGACACGAAGGTGCCGATGGTCTATGCGGGCATCGGCTATTGGGGGATCGGCCTCGTCACCGGAGTCGGCCTGGGCTTCGGGCTCGAATGGGACGGGGTGGGGATCTGGATCGGACTTGCGGCCGGACTCGCGGCGGTCGCGATGATGCTCCTGGTCCGCTGGATGCGCCGCGAACGGCTCGGGCTCGTCGATTGGTAAACTCAAGAGTGCGGACCCAAGCCTTGACGCTCGGGCTCCCCGGCTCCTATGTGCGCGCCGCACCTTGAAGGCGCAGTGGCGATCGTAGCTCAGTTGGTTAGAGCACCGGTTTGTGGTACCGGGGGTCGCGGGTTCAAGCCCCGTCGATCGCCCCACCGCGCCTGACCAGATCCAGGACATTTTCATGCAAGCCCCGTGGGATTACCCCGATTTCGACGATCATGAGGTCGTCCACTTCGTCACGGACCGCGCCAGCGGCCTGTGCGCCGTCATCGCAATCCACTCGACCTGCCTCGGCCCGGCCGGTGGGGGAGTGCGCTTCTGGCATTACGCCGAGCCTGGAGACGCCGTCCGGGACGCGCTCCGACTGTCGAGGGGCATGAGCTTCAAGAACGCCATGGCCGGACTCCCGCTGGGCGGGGGCAAGGCGGTGATCCTCGCCAACGAGAACCGCACCAAGACCCCGGAGATGCTGGCGGCCTACGCCCGCGCCGTGGAGGGCCTTGGTGGGCGCTACGTGACCGCGGAGGACGTCGGGATGAGCGTAGCGGACATGGTGGCACTGGCGGAGCATACGAGCCACGTCGCCGGGCTTCCGGTGGCCGAAGGGTCGGTCGGCGGCGATCCCGGGCCGCACACCAGCTACGGGGTCTATCTGGGCGTCAGGGCGGCCGTGAAGCGGGCGCTTGGCAGGGATAGCCTCGAAGGCGTCCATCTCGCCATCCAGGGCGCGGGCAGCGTCGCTTCCGGCCTCGCCCGCCGGGCCGCCGCGGAAGGCGCCCGTATCACTCTCGCCGACATCGACCGCGGCCGGGCCGAGACGCTGGCCTCGGAGGTCGGAGGCGAGGCGGTTGCGCCGGAAGCGATCATGACCCTCGAGGCGGACGTGCTCAGCCCCAATGCGCTCGGAGCGATACTCACCGCGGAATCGATCGCGGCTCTCAACGTCCCGGTCGTCGCGGGCGGCGCCAACAACCAGCTCGCGACTCCCGAGGACGGCCAGCTCATCCACCAGCGCGGGATCCTCTACGCGCCCGATTACGTGATCAATGCCGGCGGGATCATCAACGTCTCGACCGAATATCTGAAGGACGGCGACCAGGGGACCGTGCGCGGCCGGATCGAGCAGATCCCGGTGCGGCTCGAGCAGATCTGGACCGAGAGCACGGCCACCGGCCGCAATCCGGCCGAGGTCGCGGACTCGATGGCGATGCGGCTGATCGGGCGGTAACTTCCCTCCCTGCAAGGGAGGGGTTAGGGGTGGGTCCGCCGAAGGCGGCCGAAGCTCCGAGTCAGATCAGTCTCGCTGCGCTCGCCTACCCACCCCCGCCCCCTCCCTTTCAGGGAGGGGAGCCTAGAGCGCCGGCTCCCTCGCCGCCTCGCGCCCCAGCCGGTGCTCGCGGTAAAGCGTGTAGAGTCCGCTCGCGATGATGATCGCCGCTCCGAGCCAGGTGGTCGATCCGGGCTCGTCGGCGAAGACCAGCCAGCCGAGAAGGACCGCCCACAGCAATTGACTGTAATCGAAAGGCACCACCGCCGGCACCGGAGCGTAGCGAAGCGAGGCGGTGAGGCAGATCTGGCTGAAGCCGCCCACCGTGCCGAGGGCGAGAAGGAGCAGCCAGGTTCGGCCGTCATGCGCCTGACCGAAGAAGGGCATCAGCGCTCCGGTGGCGGCCATGGACAATAAGCTGAACCAGAGCACGATCGTCTGGGTCCCTTCGGTCTTGCCCACCTGCCGGATCGTGATCGTGACGATCCCGGCGCCGAAGGCCGCCAGGCTCGCGAGAGCCAGGCCGAGCGTTGGAAGGTCTCGGCCCTCAGGCCGCATCACCACGAGCACTCCGGCAAATCCGACGATGACCGCGGCCCAGCGGTGGCGTCCGACCGGCTCGCCCAGCAGCAGAGCGGACAAGGCGATCGAGAAGAAAGGGGCCGCGAAGCCGATCGTCGTCGTCTCGGCCAGCGGAAGCAAAGCGAGCGCAAGGAAGCTGAGCAGCAAGGTCGTCAGCCCGGCCGCCGCGCGCCAGACATGCGCCAGCGGCCGCCGGGTGCGCCAGGCGCCGAAATTGCCGCTGACGGCGATCCACAGAAGGAGCGGCGGAAGCCCGAAGGCGAAGCGGTAGAAAGCGAGCTCGACCGTCGCGACTCCCGCCTCGTGCCCGAGCTTCACGAGCATCGCCATGAAGGCGAAGCAGGTCGCGGCCACCACGCGCAGGCCAATCCCGGCGATGCGGTTCTGCTGGGGGCGGTCGGTGGACATCGCCCCGTCATTGCGAGGAGCGAAGCGACGAAGCAATCCAGACTGTGTCCGCCGCACTGGATTGCTTCGCTACGCTCGCAATGACGGGTGCCCCACGCTACATACGCCCCGGGCAAATGCATATTCTCGCGAATCCGACACGCTTCCTGCGGCTGGCGCGGCCGCTTACCGTCTGGCTGGGCTGGAGCGGTGCGCTTCTGATCGCGGCCGGCCTCGGAATCGGGCTGTTCGCGGCGCCCCCCGACTATCTGCAGGGCGATACGGTCCGGATCATGTACGTCCACGTTCCCGCCGCCTGGCTGGGCATGGCCGGCTGGGCGGGGATAGCGGTGGCGAGCCTGACGCAGATGGTCTGGCGCCACCCGCTCGCCGCCGTCGCCGCCCGGGCGCTTGCGTTGCCGGGCGCGATCTTCACCTTCATCTGCCTCGCCACCGGCTCGCTCTGGGGCCGGCCCACCTGGGGCACCTGGTGGGAATGGGACGGGCGGATGACCTCGATGCTGGTCCTCCTCTTCCTCTATATCGGCTTCATCGCGCTTGCCGATGCGGAGCGAGAGCGGGGCGGGGAGGGACGCCTGGCGGCCATTTTCGGACTGGTCGGAGCGATCAACCTGCCGGTCATCCATTATTCGGTGATCTGGTGGCGGACCCTCCATCAGGGGCAGAGCATCGGGCTCGGCCGCTCGAGCATCGATTCCTCGATGCTCTGGCCTTTGTTCATCTCGGCCGCCGGCTTTTCCCTCCTGTTCGGAGCCATCGTCCTGATGCGGATGCGGACTTCGCTGGCCCGGCAGAAGGTCGAGGCCCGGCTGCGCAGGATGGCGGCATGAGCCACTGGCCCTTCATCGTCGGCGCCTATGCCGTCACTCTCGCCGGCACCGTCGGTCTCGCCGCATGGAGCCTCGCCGCCATGCGCCGCGCGGAACGGGCGGTCGACGCACTGAAGGGCGAGCGGTGAAGGCCAAGAATCAGCGCCTGGTCCTGCTCGTCGTCGCCGTCGCCGCAATGCTCGGCGCGGTGCTCCTCGCCATGTCTGCGCTGAAGGACCAGGCCGCCTATTTCTACGCGCCCGGCGACGTCGCTCGCGACGGGCCGCCCGTCGGCCGCGCCGTCCGGATCGGAGGCATGGTCCAGGCGGGATCGGTCCGGTGGGCGTCCGACGGAGTCACGATCCAGTTCACCGTCAAGGACGAAACGCCGCACACCATTCCGGTCCGGTTCACCGGGATCGTCCCGGACCTGTTCAAGGAGAATAGCGGGGTGGTCGCCGAGGGCCGATTCCAGCCCGGCGGGCTTTTCGTCGCCGACAATATCCTCGCCAAGCATGACGAAAACTACATGCCGCCCCAGCTCGATTCGAAAAAGGGCGAGCATAAGAGCGAGAGCCTGAAATGATCGCGGAGGCCGGCCTCGCGGCCCTGTGGCTCGCGGCGGCGCTTTCGCTGCTCCAGCTTGGAATGGGGATAGCGGCCTTGAGAATCCTCCCTGCCGGCGAAGCCGGTGGGGAGGGGGACCGCCCGAAGGGTGGTGGAGGGGTAGCTGACGGGGCCTCGGCAGCTACCCCTCCACCAGGCTCCGCCTGGTCCCCCTCCCCATCTTCGATGGGGAGGATTAACCCCTACGCTCGCGCCATCCGCCCCGTCGCCATCGTCCAGGGCCTTCTCGCCGGGCTCTCCTTCCTCGCCCTGATCCAGCTCTTCCTTCGAACCGACCTTTCGGTGAAGCTGGTCGCGGCCAACAGCCATTCGCTCAAGCCGTTTCTCTACAAGTTTGCTGGCGCCTGGGGGAATCACGAAGGCTCGATGCTGCTGTGGGTGACGGTGCTTGCCCTTGCGGGCGCGGCCGTCGCCCTGCTCGAGCGGCGGCTGGCCGACCGGACCTTGATCGCGACCCTGGCCGCGCAGGCGGCGATCGGGCTCGGCTTCTACGCCTTCCTGCTCTTCTCCTCCAATCCGTTCGAGCGGATGATCCCGGTTCCGGTCGAAGGCAACGGCCTCAACCCGCTGCTCCAGGACCCAGGCCTCGCCTTCCATCCGCCGACCCTCTATTTCGGCTATGTCGGGATCTCGATCGCCTTCTCCTTCGCCGTCGGAGCGCTGATCACTCGCGACGTCGGCCCGGCATTCGCACGGGCGATGCGGCCCTGGGTGCTGATCGCCTGGATATTCCTCACGCTCGGGATCACGGCCGGCTCCTATTGGGCCTATTACGAGCTCGGCTGGGGGGCTGGTGGTTCTGGGATCCGGTCGAGAACGCCTCGCTCATGCCCTGGCTGGCCGCGACCGCCTTGCTCCACTCGGTGACGGTGCTCGCCACCCGCGACGGCCTTCGAGCCTGGACGGTGATGCTCGCGGTGGTCGCTTTCTCCATGTCGATGGTCGGCACCTTCCTTGTCCGCTCCGGGATACTGACCAGCGTCCACAGCTTCGCGGTCGATCCGAAGCGGGGCGCGTTCATCCTTGTCCTCCTCGCTCTCTATATCGGCGGAGCCTTGATCCTCTTCGGCCTTCGGGTCGGGACCGTGAAGGAAGGATCCACCTTCGAGCCGGTGAGCCGGGAGGGGGCGCTGGTTCTGAACAACCTGCTGCTCTCCGCGATCCTGGGCATCGTGCTGGTCGGGACCCTCTATCCGCTCTTCGCCGAAGCGGCGACCGGGGAGAAGCTCTCGGTCGGCCCCCCTTATTTCAACACCGCCGCCGGGCCGCTCGCGCTTATCCTCGTCGCGGCGATGGCGGCGGGCCCGCTGCTGCGCTGGCGCCGCGACCGGCTCAGGGAAGTGGCGAAGCGGATCGCCCTGCCCATCCTGCTGACTGGGCTGTCCCTACTGGCTTTGGTCCTGCTCGTGCCGGGCCTTGGGATATTGCCGCTGCTCGGCCTGATGCTTTCCCTGGGAGTCGGCGCCGCGAGCCTCGCGCCGCTGTGGAAGCGCAACCTGCTTCGAACGCCGCTCTTCACCTGGGGGATGGTCATTTCCCATTTGGGGATCGCCGTCGCTCTGGCCGGGATGGCGAGCGAGGCCGCCTTCACCCGGGAGACCCTGGTCGCAGCGAGGGTCGGCGATTCCGTCGCCGTCGGCCCCTACCGCCTGACCTTCGAGTCGGTGGATCCCCTCGCCGGCCCCAACTGGACCGCGGTCGAGGCCAAGCTGGTCGTCCGCCGCGGCGACGGCGACCCGTTCGTCCTTCGGCCGCAGTCGCGCATGTTCAGCTCGCCTCCGACCGAGACCAACGAGGCGGCAATCGCCACCCGTCTCGGGGGCCAGCTCTACACCGTCATCGGCAAGCCGGATTCGGGCGGACGCTGGCAGCTGCGCCTGTGGTGGAAACCGTTCGTGACCCTGATCTGGTTCGGCGGCGCCCTGGTCGCGCTGGGCGGCCTGCTCGCTCTTGTCGGCCGGGTCCGTCGCGAGCGCCGCTCAGCCCGGCAGGAGGCCTTTGCGTGAGGCGGCTCCTGATCTGGCTGCCGCTGGCGGTGTTCGCTGCCTTCATGGTCACCGTGGCGATCGGCCTGCGCAAGCCGGCCGAGACCGAGATACGCTCGCGGATGATCGGCAAGCCGATGCCCGATTTCGCGCTCGAGCCCGCCGTCGCCAGCCATCCGCCGCTGGCCGCGGCGAACCTTCGCTCCGGCAAGCCGCGGCTGGTGAATGTCTTCGCAAGCTGGTGCGTGCCCTGCAAAGCCGAGGCGCCTCAACTGATGGCACTGAAGCGGCGCGGAGTCCCGATCGACGGGGTCGCGATCCGGGACCGAAGCGAGGACGTCGCCCGGTTCCTCGCCGAATGGGGCGATCCGTTCGATCGGATCGGGTCCGATCCCGCGAGCCGGGTGCAGTTCGCTTTGGGCTCCTCGGGAGTCCCGGAGACCTTCGTCGTCGACGGCAAGGGGGTGATCCGCCACCAGCATATCGGCGACATCAGGCCGGAGAACGTGCCCGAGATACTCGCGGCCTGGGAGGCGGCGAAGTGATCGAGCCGGGCACCTTGCAATCCGTTCGTGTCGAGCGAAGTCGAGACACCCTTTCGAGCGCAGCCGAGAAGAGACAAGGGGCCTCGGCTCCGCTCGGCTGGGCCCCTCGACTTCGCTCGGGGCGAACGGTGGTCGCAACCATCCTTGTCCTCACCTCCACCCCCGCCTTCGCCCAGTCCGCGCTTCCGCCCGCGCGCTTCGCCTACGCCCAGCTCGAGGATCCGCGCCAGGAGGCCCAGGCCAGGGCGCTGATGGAGACTCTTCGCTGCCTGGTCTGCCAGGGCCAGTCGATCGCCGACAGCGACGCCGACATGGCCGGCGACATGCGCTCACTGGTCCGGGAGCGGATCGCGGCGGGCGAGAAGCCGGAGGCGATCCGGAGCTGGCTGGTCGACCGCTACGGCGCCTGGGTGAGCTACAAGCCGCCGGTCGAGCCGCTCACCTGGCCGCTCTGGGCGGCGCCCGCGGTGATGGTCGCGCTCGGCCTCTGGCTTGCCCGGGGCCGGTTCCGGCGGAAGACGCGCTGATGGGCCTGGCGATCCTGCTGCTGCTGGCCTTGGCGGCCTTCGCGGCGATCTGGCGGCTGGCCCGGCTGGACCGCGCCGGAGCGCAGCTCCTCGCCTCGGCCCTGCTGCTCGCCGGCGCCGGCTATGCCTGGCAGGGCAGCCCCGGCCTTTCGGGCAGCCCGCAGGCCGCGGCCCAGCGCCCGCCGGCGCCCGCAACCGCGTTCGCTACTCTGCGCAAGGATATGTTCGGCCAGTTCGACAATGCCGACAGGTGGCTGTCCATGGCGGAGCGCTATCTCGCCCGCGGCGACACCCGTCAGGCGGCGGGCCTGATCCGCTCCGCCATTCGCGCCCACCCGGAAAATGCGATCCTCTGGACCGGCTATGGCGACGCGCTCGTCCTCCACGGCGACGGAGTGCTCAGCCCCGCGGCCGATCTGGCCTTTCGACGGGCGATTTCGCTGGCGCCGCGGCATCCGGGGCCGCGCATCTTCCACGGCATCGCGCTCGCCCAGAACGGTCGCTTCGAGGAAGCGGAGCTGCGCTGGCGCCAGGCGCTGGCGCTCAGCCCCGCCGACGCACCCTGGCGCGAGGGGCTCGAGCGCCAGATCGGGATGGTGGCGCAGGCAAAGGCTCAACAACGATAGTTCCCTCCCTGAAAGGGAGGGGTAAGGAGTGGGTAGGCGAGCGCAGCGAGACTTCCCTCAAACCCGGAGTTTCGGCACCTCCGGTGGAACCCACCCCCCGGCCCCTCCCTTGCAGGGAGGGGAGATCAGTGATCGACGCCGCGCCCGGTCTCGTGCTGGAGCTCGTCGATCCGTTTCGAGGCTTCGGCCTTGGTGAGCTCCGGATCGAATTCCTCGCCGGCTTCCTGGGCCAAGGTCTTCAGGTAGGAAGCCTGGGGCCCGGTCATCGATTCGTCGCCGGTCACCCAGTCCGCCGGATCCTTCTCCGCGGTGGGCTGCTGGTTCTGCTGGTCGGACATGTCTGGCTCCATGATTGGTTTCCCCGATCAACGGCGGTGTTCCGATTCTGTTCCTTCAGACCGTCATTGCGAGCGAAGCGAAGCAATCCAGCGGCGCCGATTGCTTCGTCGCTGCCGTGTAGCGGCAGTTCATCCTGAGCCGCCCCAGGCGGCGTCGAAGGGCTGCTCGCAATGACGGGGTGCGGTTCAAGCCGCCTCGAACGGCAGATCGAGCGCCTCGGCTACCGCCTGGTGCCGGATCTTGCCACCCGACACATTGAGGCCATTTGCCAGATGCGGATCCGCTTTCATCGCCGCTTCAGCACCTTGGCCCGCCAGCTTGAGAACGAACGGCAAGGTGGCGTTGTTGAGTGCGAAGGCCGAGGTCCGGGCTACCGCGCCCGGCATGTTGGCGACGCAATAATGGATGACGCCGTCGATTTCGTAGACCGGATTGTCGTGGGTCGTGGCGCGCGAGGTCTCGAAGCAGCCGCCCTGGTCGATCGAGATGTCGACCAGCACCGAGCCGCGCTTCATCGTCTTGAGCATGTCGCGGGTGACGAGCTTGGGCGCGGCCGCGCCCGGCACCAGCACCGCTCCGATGACCAGCTCGGCCTTGGTGACCGCCTTGGCGATCGCGGCCCTGGATGCGTAGGCGGTCTTGATCTGGCTCCCGAAGAACATGTCGAGCTCGGCCAGGCGGGCGTTAGAGATGTCGTAGATGGTGACGTCGGCGCGCATCCCTACCGCCATCTGCGCGGCATTGACCCCCGACACTCCGCCGCCGAGGATGGCGACCTTGGCCGGGGCGACACCCGGAACGCCTCCGAGCAGGACCCCACGGCCGCCCTGCTCCTTCTCCAGATAATGGGCCCCGACCTGGATCGACATCCGACCCGCGACCTCGCTCATCGGCTTCAGGAGCGGAAGCGAGCGGTCGTTGGCGGTCACGGTCTCATAGGCGATGCAGGTCGCGCCCGACTTCATCAGGCCCGCGGCCTGCTCGGGATCGGGTGCGAGGTGAAGATAGGTGAAGAGCAGGTGGCGGGCCTCGAGCAGGGCGATCTCCTGCGGCTGGGGCTCCTTCACCTTCACGATCATGTCGGCGCCCGCGAAGGTCGACTCGGCGTCGGGGGCGATGCTCGCTCCGGCCTGGATATAATCCTGGTCGTCGAAGTCGATCCCGAGGCCCGCCCTCGTCTCGACGAGCACCTCATGGCCCGCATCGACCAGCTCGGCGACCGAGGCCGGGGTAAGTCCGACCCGATATTCGTGGTTCTTGATCTCTTTGGGGACGCCGACGCGCATATCCAGCTCCTGATGCGATGGTTGGCCGGGCCTATAGCGGCGCGATCCGGCTTTGTCGCCGTTGCGGAAGCGCGCCCCCTCATGCTAGAGGCCGGCGCCTTTCCCCAATGACCGACGCCCCCATCGCCTCCGATTCCGCCGCGGACCTTCCGCCTGCGCCCGTCGAGCGCGGGCGCTCGCAGGCGCGCCTCGCCTTGGGCGCGATCGGGGTGGTCTTCGGCGATATCGGGACGAGCCCGATCTACGCCTTCCGGGAGGCCTTCACCGGCCACCACCCGCTCCCCGTCAACGCGCTCAACGTCTTCGGGGTGCTCAGCCTGATCTTCTGGGCGATGGTGATCGTGGTGACTCTCAAATATGTCGTCGTCCTGATCCGCGCCGACAACAAGGGGGAGGGGGGAAGCCTCGCCTTGCTCGCCCTCATTTCCCGCAAGACCGGCGGCAAGGCGCGCTGGAGCGGCGGGATCGTCCTTCTCGGAGTGCTCGCCTGCGCCCTCTTCTACGGCGATTCGATGGTGACCCCGGCGATTTCGGTGCTGGCGTCCGTCGAGGGGCTGAAGGTCGTCGACCCGCGCCTCGCGCCGCTCGTGCTTCCGCTCTCGGCCGGGATCATCGTCGGCCTGTTCGTGGGCCGAAAGGGCGGGACGGCGAGGCTGGGCCGCTGGTTCGGGCCGATAATCTCGGTCTACCTGCTGACCATCGGCCTGCTCGGAGCGTTCGCGGTCTTCCAGCATCCCGAGATCGCGGCCGCGGTGGACCCGCGCCACGCTTTCCGGTTCTTCGCCGACCACCCCTGGCTCGCCTTCCTGGCGCTCGGCTCCGTCGTCCTCGCCGTGACCGGAGCGGAGGCGCTCTACGCCGAAATGGGCCGCTTCGGCCGACGACCCATCCGCTACGGCTGGTTCTTCTTCGTCCTGCCCGCTTTGATGCTCAACTATCTGGGGCAGGGGGCGCTGATCCTGGCCGAGCCAAGGGCCGCGGCCGCCCCATTCTTCCTCCTCGCCCCGAGCGGGTTCGAGCTTCCGCTGGTCCTGCTCTCGATCCTCGCCGCCACGATCGCGACCCAGGCGGTGGTGACCGGCGCCTTCTCGGTCACCCAGCAGGCGATCCAGCTCGGCTTCATCCCGCGCCTGAGGATCGTCCACACCGCCGAGCATGGCGAGATCTACATCCCGGTGGTAAACTGGACCTTGATGGCGGCGGCGCTGGTCCTCGTCCTCACTTTCCACAGCTCCTCCGGCCTCGCCTCGGCCTACGGCGTCGCGGTCACCGGGGCGATGCTGATCGACACCTTCCTGCTTGCCGCACTGATCTCGTCGCTTTGGGCCTGGAAGCCGTCGCGCCGGATCCCGCTGCTGATCCTGTTCCTGGCGGTCGACATAGGCTTCTTCGCGGCGACCCTCACCAAGGTGCCGGACGGCGGCTGGTTCCCGCTCCTGGTCGGGGCGGTCGCCTTCATTCTGCTCACCACATGGGCGAAGGGCCGGCAGCTGATGCGGGCGCATCTCGCCGATTCGACGATGCCCACCGAAATCTTCATCAAATCCGCCGCGGGAAGCGTCGTCCGGGTCCCGGGAACCGCCGTCTTCCTGACCACGTCGCACCAGGGAGTCCCGCCCTCCCTGCTCCACAATCTCAAGCACAATCGCTGCCTTCACGAACGGGTCATGCTCCTCACCGTCGTTATCGAGGACACCCCCCATGTCGAGGCGCACCGGCGCTGCGACCTCACCGATCTCGGCGAAGGATTCTTCCGGCTGATCCTTCGCTTCGGGTTCATGGAGGAAAGCGACCTACCGGAGGCGCTCGCCACGGTGAGCTGCGGGCGCGACATCCGGATGATGGAAACCAGCTTCTTCCTCTCCCGGCAGACCCTGATCGCCGCGCGCAAGCGGGGGATGCCGGTCTGGCGCGAGCATCTGTTCGGCTGGATGCTCCGAAATGCCGAGAGCGCGATGGAATTCTTCAAGCTTCCCCCCAACCGGGTGGTCGAGCTAGGAAGCCAGGTGGAAATCTGAGCGAGCTTGCGCCTCTCATCGTCACGGCCCTGTTCGGAGACGGCGACAATGGCTGGCTGCAGGAGCTTCGACGGGCCCATTTCCCGCCCGAGCGCAACCGGGTGCCCGCTCACCTCACGCTCTTCCACCACCTTCCGCCAAGCATCCGGGGCGAGCTCGGCCGGCGCCTTGCGGACTATGCGGCGACCCCGGCGCCCCCGGCGACGATTGCCGGGATCATGGACCTTGGCGGCGGCACCGCGCTGCGCGTCGAGAGCGAAGGGCTGGAAGACATACGCTACGATCTCGCCCTAGCCCTGCGCGGGCTTCTGACGCCCCAGGACATGGCGCCGTGGCGACCGCACGTCACGATCCAGAACAAGGTGGAGCCGAGGGAAGCCAAAGCGCTTCAGGCCCGTATGAAGGCCGGGTTCGAGCGTCGGCCGCTGGCGATCAAGGGCCTGGCGCTGTGGCGCTACCTGGACGGCCCATGGGAGCCGGTGAAGCAGTTCGTGTTCAGGGGTTAGCTTCCCCTCCCCGGAAGGGACGGTTAGGGGTGGGTAGGCGAGCGAAGCGAGACTTTGCTGACTCGGAGTTTCGGCCGCCTTCGGCGAACCCACCCCCTGCCCTTCCCTTCCAGGGAGGGAAGCCTAATCCAGCTGCCCTACTCCATCGCAGCTGTAATCGAACGCGGCGAGCCCGGCCTCGAGGTGCGAAGCGAGCAGGGGCATGTCCATGAGCTCGTCGATTCCGCTTTCGGGATCGATGTCGTTCGCCTCGACGACGGCGTCGTCCCATTCGCTCACGTCGTAGGTGCCGCGCCCGACCCATGCGAGCGCCAGGGTCTCCGCGAGCTGATCGTCGGCGAGATCGTCGAGGATCGCCCTGAGCTCCTCCTCCACGCCGGTGTTGAGCTCGTCCTCGAGCACGGAAAGCGCCTCGCCGCCTTCGTCGTCGAAATCGTCGACATTGTCGGAATCCTCGTCGGGATCCTGGGCGGGGACCTGCGCCTCGTTCTCCTTTGCGCGGATGATGATCCTGCACAGGCTTTCAAGAGGTGTCAGCAGTTCCATGTTCTTTCTCTCCAGTCGGCCCGCAAACGACAGGAGGGGCAAGCGGGTTCCAGAGCCGGAACGGCGAAGGGCCGGGCTGGAAGCATGGACGGCCGCTCCGGTTGACCGGGTGCGCGCCCCTTCCTATAGCGCCCACGCCCGGCCCGGACCGGAGCCCGATGGGGCGGAGTAGCTCAGCTGGTTAGAGCAGCGGAATCATAATCCGCGTGTCGGGGGTTCAAGTCCCTCCTCCGCTACCATTCTCGAAAATCATCGCCGGATTCGCTCGGGGTTCGGCATTCGCAGGACGGCGATTTGCACCATCCGGGTGGGCGGCGGCCGCCCCGGATCGTCGGGCCATATTGGCAAACCAAAGTTCGATAGCGCCAATATGGATCAGATTCTCGACTCGCGTCCGGAACCTGCAGGAGCGAGTCGCCCGAATCGAGGTTCACCCGCACGCTCCGGCAGGCTTCGGGCCCGCGAGGAAGCCGCGCCGGTTGGCGGAGGCGATGCCGGCCACTACGCCCTCTTCGACCTGTGCGTTCGGTTCGATCTGCAGGGGGGAGCAGCCTGCTCCGAGCCGGCGACCGTCCGCTACACCTCCGTAATGCCTTGCAAATCGGGGATCCGTAAGCGCCCCGGGAAGGTCGAAGGGCTCTATTGAGGGATGCTCGTTCAAGCTCGGATGGCGGGGTCCCTTGCCCAGGTGCGACCTCCCATGGCCTAATCGCATGGCCCCCGAGGGTAAAAATGCAGGAGACAGATTGAAATCGGCTGTGCAATGAACCGATTCGGATTAATTTCGTGGTAGACCGTCGTTTTGCGAGGGTCAGTCGATTGGGGATCGTCAGTTTCCATGGGTTTCGGCGCTAGGCTTGCGGAAGAAAGGAAGCGGCTCGGTCTCAAGCAGGCCGAGTTCGCATCGCTTGTTGGAACGGACGTTCCCAAGCAGAGCCTTTATGAGAACGACCGGCGTGAGTTGCGCGCCGATTATCTGTCGCGGCTGGCGGCGGCCAAGGTGGACGTGGTCTACGTCCTGACCGCCAAGAGGAGCGAGGGCGCGTGGCTCGGCGAGGAGGCCAGCCAGCTTCTGTCGGCCTATCTCGCTTTGCCCGAGGACCTGCAGGAAGCGGTGCTTCGGCTGGTCGGCGACCTCAACCGGCATCTCGACTCGGGAAGCCGGACGCTGCATTCCGGCCGGGAGGAATATCGGACGACGGAGCCGGACTAGCGGTCGAGCGTTCGCGGCGGATGCCCGAACCCAGTTTTCGGATCGGCACCGCCGGCTGGTCCATCCCCGCTTCGGCGACCGACCATTTCCCAAGCGAGGGAAGCAGCCTGGAGCGCTACTCGGGCCGCCTGCATTGCGCGGAGATCAATTCCTCCTTCCACCGCTCGCACCGACTCGACACCTGGCGGCGCTGGGCTTCGTCCGTGCCCGAAGGCTTCCGCTTCTCCGCCAAGCTTTCGAAGGAGATTACCCACAAGAGAAAGCTGACGGACTTCGAAGAGCCCCTCGCGGCTGCGCTCGCGGAGATGGAGGGGCTGGGAGATCGCCTCGAGATCCTGCTCGTCCAGCTTCCGCCCAGCCTGGCTTTCGATCCCGCCGTGGCGGAGGGATTCTTCGCCGCGCTTCGAGCCCGATGGGACCGGCAGATCGTCTGCGAGCCTCGCCATGCGAGCTGGTTCGAGCCCGACGCCGACTCGCTGCTCGAAGACCGACGAATCGCCCGAGTGGCCGCCGATCCGGCGAAGGTGCCCGCGGCAGCCGAGCCGGGCGGCTGGTCCGGCCTTGCTTATTACCGGCTGCACGGGTCTCCCGTCATGTACCGGTCGAGCTACGACGACGGCCGGCTCGAAGCCTATGCCGCGCGAATGGCGGCCGCCGCTGTCCCCACCTGGTGCATCTTCGACAATACCGCCTCGTCCCTGGCCACGGGCGACGCGCTCAAGCTTCAGCGGCTGCTCGCGGACTGATCCGTCATTGCGAGGAGCGAAGCGACGAAGCAGTCCAGCGCTGCATCGGATGCCGCACCGGATTGCTTCGCTTCGCTCGCAATGACGGGGCTACGCGGGCTCGCTTGCGGCGGGGATGACCCCGCGGCGGATCTGGTCGAGCTCGATCGATTCGAACAGCGCCTTGAAATTGCCTTCGCCGAATCCCTCATTGCCCTTGCGCTGGATGATTTCGAAGAAGATCGGGCCGATCATGTTCTCGGTGAAGATCTGGAGGAGCAGGCCCTCGCCGGTCTCGGGCGAGCCGTCGATCAGGATCCGGCGCTTGCGCATCTCGTCGACACTGTGGCCGTGCCCCGGAACGCGCCGGTCGATCATGTCGTAATAGGTTTCGGGGCTGTCCTGGAATCGGATGCCGTTTGAGCGGAGCTGGTCGACCGTCGCGAAGATGTCGTCGGTGGCAAGGGCGAGGTGCTGGATCCCTTCGCCTTTATATTCCTTCAGGAATTCCTCGATCTGGCTGAATTCGTCCTGGCTTTCGTTGAGGGGGATCCGGATCTTGTCGTCCGGCGCCGTCATGGCCCGCGAGACGAGGGCGGTCTGCTGGCCTTCGATGTCGAAATAGCGGATCTGGCGGAAATTGAAGATGCGCTCATAGAATTGAGCCCAGTGATCCATCCGGCCGCGGTGAACGTTGTGGGTGAGATGGTCGAGCGTGTGGAGCCCCGACGAAGCGGTCGCCCCGGCCCCTTCGACCCGAGTGAAGTCGCGATCGTAGATGGTCTCGGCGCCGTAACGGTCGACGAGGTACAGGTAGGAGCCTCCGATGCCCTCGATCGCGGGGAGGCCGTAATCGCCTTCGACCCGGGTCGCTCCGCGCTCCACCGCCATTGCGAGCGCCCGCTCGGCATCGGCGACCCGGAAGGCCATGGCGCTGGCCGAAGGGCCGTGGGCGCCGCGGAAATCCTCTGCATGGCCCGATGATTCCATGTTGAGGAGGAAGTTGACGTCGCCCTGCGCATAATGGCGCACGCGCTTGGCTTTATGGTCGCTCCGATGGGCGAAGCCGAGCTTGCCGAAGAGGTCTCCCAGAGCCTCCGGGTCGGGGCTGGTGAACTCGACGAACTCGAAGCCGTCGAGGCCGAGCGGATTGTCGTGGGGCATCTTGAAACTCCTGGCGCTGGCGGCTCTCTATCAAGCCCCCCGCCGGGCGGCAAATGGGTTGCGCCGCCCCACTGGCAGCCATATCTCGCGAGCCATGTCCGCAACCCATTCCACCCGCATGCTCATCCTCGGCTCCGGCCCGGCCGGGCTTTCCGCAGCAATCTACGGCGCCCGGGCCGGCCTCGCGCCGATCGTCGTCCAGGGCATCCAGCCCGGCGGCCAGCTCACCACCACCACCGACGTCGAGAATTATCCCGGCTTCCGCGACGTCGTCCAGGGCCCCTGGCTGATGGAGGAGATGCAGGCCCAGGCCGAGCATGTCGGAGCCCGGATGATGTGGGACCATATCGTCGAGGTCGATCTCACCCGACGGCCCTTCCGCCTCGTCGGCGACGGCGGGACGATCTACACCGGCGACGTCCTCGTCATCGCCACCGGCGCCCAGGCCAAGTGGCTGAACCTTCCGAGCGAGGATCACCTGAAGGGGAAGGGGGTCTCGGCCTGCGCGACCTGCGACGGCTTCTTCTACCGGGGCCGCAAGGTTGCGGTGATCGGCGGCGGCAACACCGCCGTCGAGGAAGCCCTCTACATGACCAACCACAGCCACGACGTCACCTTGATCCACCGCCGCGACTCGCTTCGAGCCGAGAAGATCCTGCAGGACCGATTGTTCGCCAATCCGAAGATCAAGGTGCTCTGGAACAAGGCGGTCGATCGATTCGTCGCCGGCGGCGAGCCGGAGGGACTGGTCGGGCTCGACCTGAGGGACACGAAAAGCGGGGAGGTGTCGCGGATCGATGTCGAGGGCGGTTTCGTCGCAATCGGCCATTCGCCCGCAACGGAGCTGTTCAAGGACAAGCTGGCGCTCGACGAGGAGGGCTATATCGAGGTCGAGCCGGGCAGCACCCGGACCAGCGTCGAGGGCGTCTTCGCCTGCGGCGACGTCATGGACAAGGTCTACCGCCAGGCGGTCACGGCGGCGGGGACGGGGTGCATGGCGGCGTTGGACTCGGAGCGGTTCCTCGCCGAGGCGGAGTTCGAGGCGGCGGCGGGAGCGGTTCACGAAGTCGCTTGAATCCCCTCCCTGGAAGGGAGGAAGGCGGCCGAAACTCCGAGTCAGCGGAAAGTCTTGCTTCGCTCGCCTACCCACCCCCGGCCCCTCCCTTCCGGACCTTTGCATAAGTCGCCGGGCCTTAGCCCCTCCCCTTCAGGGGAGGGGTTGGGGTGGGGGCTGTCTGCTCATTTCACCGGCGTCAGCGAACATTCTCGCCCACATTCCCCACCCCAACCCCTCCCCTGAAGGGGAG
>DASQZF010000073.1:0-11870 GCA_035638835.1 Allosphingosinicella sp.
GCCCTTCCAGCCATGCCAGCGCGCCCGGCACATTCCCCCAGGCCTCGAAGCTGGAGCGGGCATAGCCTGCAGCCTCTTCTCGCGAGCCGAATTCGACATAAGGAAGGCCCGCCTTTTCGGGCATCGCCGATCGCCCGAGCAGAAGTTGCGGAACGAAGGGATTGACCTCCGCCGCCTGGGCCAGTCGCTCGTCCGCATCTTCGCCTTTGCGAAACGCATTAAGCACCGCCGCATAGAGATATTCCGTCCTCTCGTCGTTGCGATAGCGCTTCAGCAGCCGTTCGACCGAACCCCATTTTTTGAGAGCGCCATGCCACTCGAGCGCGAGAAAGCGGATTCCCTGGTTGTCGTTGGGATTCAGCTTGAGCATGAAATCGGCGAGGCCGGCCGCCTCCTCGCGCTCGCCATGGGCCCATAGCGTCAGGGCGAGATCATGGAGAGCGCGCATGAAAGGACGGGTCTCAATATCGAGCCAGAAATGATGATCCTTCGGCCGGCGGATCGCTTCGGCCCATTGCACACGGCCGATTCGGACGGCTTCGCGAAGCAACGCGATCTGCTCGGGGAGGGCCTCCGTGGACTGCGCGAGGATCACATAGGCATCAAGGGCGTCGGGATCGATGGCAAGCGCCCTCCGGGCACTTTTGACGCGCGCCGAGGTGGTGCGAGCCTCCCATGCGCGATCGATCAGGTCTTCGGCGTCCCTGGCGATCGGCCCTTTCCGACTTCCCCTCACCCCCCGCAGCATTTCTTATACTTCTTCCCCGAGCCGCAGGGGCAAGGTTCGTTTCGCCCCACTTTCGTCGAAACGGCTGGCTGCGGCGGCGGGAAGTCGTCGTCGGCCATGATCACACGCTCCAGGCCGCGCTGGCGGCGGTACAGGACCTCGACGAAATAAGGGAGGAGGTCCGGAGCTTCCTCGGCCATGCCGCCGAGTTCCTCAAGCTCCTCTTTCTCCTCGGCCGACAAGGCGCTTCGAAGGCCCGGGAGAGTGGCGAGGAGGCTCATCAGGCCCATCGCGGCCGCTCCGACATCCTCGTCGTCGGAGGCGATCATTTTTTCCCAATGCTCGGAGAACAGGGCCAGAGCGCCGCTGAGCCCGAGCAGCCAGAGCTGCCAGAGGATTCGGCCCTCTTCATCCTCCTCGTAGACGGGCGCGAAGACGCCGCCGCCTTCCAGCAGATCGGCGGCGATCTCGGCCTGCCGGTCTTGGAGGAGCCGGGCAAGCCGGGCGCCGTCGGCCGGGTCGGCGAAGGCGGCCTCGGGGCCGGCACGGAGACGCGGCAGCCAAATCTCGGGGGCTATGGGCCGGGGCGCAAGCAGGAGGCCGGCCAGGCCGCCGTCGACGTAGCTTATGCTTGGCGCATCCTCCCCGTCCGGAAGCTTCAGATAGAGGGCCTCGATGGCCTCGATCAGGTCTTCGCCGGCGAGCATCGGCCTATTCCGCCGCCGGCAGATAGATTTCGCCGCCCTTCTCGCGGAATTTCTCGCTCATCTCGGCCATTCCTTCCTCCGCCGCCAGGAACGTGTCGGCGCTCGCATTCTGCTTCGCGGCGAAGTCCCTAACCTCCTGGGTGATCTTCATCGAGCAGAACTTCGGGCCGCACATCGAGCAGAAGTGGGCGGTCTTGGCGCCTTCCGCCGGCAGCGTCTGGTCGTGATATTGTTCGGCCGTGTCCGGGTCCAGGCTAAGGTGGAACTGGTCGCGCCAGCGGAATTCGAACCTTGCCCTGGAGAGGGCGTCGTCGCGCATTTTCGCCGCCGGGTGGCCTTTCGCCAGGTCCGCGGCGTGGGCGGCCAACTTGTAGGTTACCACGCCCACCTTGACGTCGTCGCGATCCGGCAACCCGAGATGCTCCTTGGGGGTGACGTAGCAGAGCATCGCCGTCCCGAACCAGCCGATCATCGCGGCGCCGATCGCGGAGGTGATGTGGTCGTAGCCCGGCGCGATGTCCGTGGTCAGGGGCCCGAGCGTGTAGAAGGGGGCCTCACCGCAGGCTTCGAGCTGCTTGTCCATATTGGCCTTGATCTTGTGCATGGGCACGTGGCCGGGGCCTTCGATCATGACCTGGACGTCGTGGCGCCAGGCGATCTGGGTGAGCTCGCCCAGGGTGGCCAATTCGGCGAACTGGGCTTCGTCGTTGGCGTCCGCGATCGAGCCGGGGCGGAGGCCGTCGCCGAGGCTGAAGGCGATGTCATAGGCCTTCATGATCTCGCAGATTTCCTCGAATCGGGTGTAGAGGAAGCTCTCCTTGTGGTGGGAGAGGCACCATTTGGCCATGATCGAGCCGCCCCGGCTGACGATTCCGGTCACCCGCTTGGCCGTCATCGGGATGTAGGGCAGGCGCACTCCGGCGTGGATCGTGAAATAGTCGACGCCCTGCTCGGCCTGCTCGATCAGAGTGTCGCGGTAGATCTCCCAGGTCAGGTCCTCGGCGATGCCGCCGACCTTCTCGAGCGCCTGGTAGATCGGGACGGTGCCGATGGGCACGGGGCTGTTGCGGATGATCCATTCGCGGGTGTCGTGGATGTTGCGGCCGGTGGAGAGGTCCATCACCGTGTCGGCGCCCCAGCGGATCGACCAGACCATCTTGTCGACCTCGGCCGCGACGTCGCTTGCGACGGCGCTGTTGCCGATATTGGCGTTGATCTTGACCAGGAAGTTGCGGCCGATCGCCATCGGCTCGCTCTCGGGATGGTTGATGTTGGAAGGGATGATGGCGCGGCCCCGGGCGACTTCGTCGCGAACGAATTCGGGGGTGACGTAATCGGGGATCGAAGCTCCGAAATCCTGGCCGTCGCGGATTTGGGCGGCGAGCTGCTCGCGGCCCAGATTCTCGCGGACGGCGACATATTCCATCTCGGGGGTGACGATTCCTTTGCGGGCGTAGTGCATCTGGCTGACGTTCGAGCCGGGCCGGGCGCGGAGCACCGTCTTGCGGACGTTCGGGAAGGGTTGGACCCCGCCCGAACGATCGGGGCCGAGCTGACCGTTATCTTCCGGCCTGACTTCGCGCTGGAGCACTTCCTCGACGTCGCCGCGACCGCGAATCCAGTCGCGGCGAAGCTCGGGGAGGCCGCTCATGATGTCGATGGCGGCGACCGGATCGGTGTAGGGGCCGGAGCAGTCGTAGACCCGGAGCGGCGGCTCGCCGCAGCTCGGCTCGAGGTCGATCTCGCGCATCGCCACCCCGAGCGGGCCGACACGCACCTTGCGGGAGCCGCGGATCGGGCCAGTCGTAACCTTCAGCTCGGTGCGGGCGGGCCCTTCGGCTCCGCTCAGGACAGGGATATCGGGCATGTTTCGCTCTCCAAATGCGGACGGAGAGCGGGAGTGCCGCGCTCCCTCCCTACGCCGGTGTAAGCCGGATCAGGTTCGACGGGTCGCAGCGATGTCAGCTGCCTCTCAACCGCGTTCGCGCGGTCCCCCGGGGATGGGCAAGGCATAGGCGGTTCGAGGGCGGGGCGGAAGCGGGAATCCGTTGCCTCGTCATCCCGGCGGAAGCCCGGACCCCGGAGAGACCCGCCGAGACTTCTCGTCCTGAGGTCCCGGCTTTCGCCGGGATGACGGACGGGCCGGAAACGTGAAAGGGCGGCCCCGAGGGACCGCCCTTTCCTTTGCTCGCTGCCGAAAGATCAGTGGCGGCTCTTGTCGCTGTCCTCGAAGCTCTCGCTGCGCGAACGCACCTCCTGGTTTCCGCCCTGGCCGGCGCCGCTTTGGGCGGTGCCGCCGAAGCTTCCGAAGGCGGAGCGGCCGGCGGTCTCGCGGACGCCTTCGTCGATCTCGACCTCGGTGTGGCGGACATTGTCCTGGACGGTCTCGACATGCTCCTCGGCGGTCTTGCGGACGACCAGCTCCTCGCGGACCCGCGCCTCCTTGTCGACCACGGCTTCCTCGGCCGTCTCGGTCATCGAGATCTCGCGGTCCTGGAACATGTCGCCGCTTTGAAGGCCAGACTGGCTCGCCTCGCCGGAGACGGGCCGGCGCTCGACGCTGACATGCTCCTCGCGAAGCTTGACCTGCTCGCTGACCGGGGTCTCGGTGACGTAGGAGCGAACCCGCGCTCCGCCGCGCTCGACCTCGCGCTTGCCGACCCTGAGCTCCTCCTCGACGATCGGGATATGCTCCTCGGCGACGGTTCGATCGGTCTGCTGGGTCTGCTGGGTCTGCTGGGTCTCTCCCTGCTGGAAGCCGGTGGTGCCGGCGGTCGCCTGGTAGGGGCTCCAGCCTTCGCTCCGCCAGCTATTCTCACGCTCCTCGAGATCGACGCTGTCGCTCTCGTCGAGGATCTGGATCGCCTCGTCGGCGCAATCCTCGTCGACCCGGGCGCAGAGAAGGTAGCCGCCGCGGCGCATGCCTTCCTCGTAGCTGTGGCTGTCCTCGGGCGGGATGAAGGCGGACTTGATCGCCGACCACAGGCCCTGGCCTTCGCCGGTTTCGCCGGAGGATGAAGCGGACGAGCTCTGGTCGACGATTCGAACGTCGTCGGCGTCGATCCGGGACTGGGTCAGGCGCTCGCGGGCGGCCTCGGCCTGGCTGCGACTGTCGAACATGGCGGTTACGGTACGCGACATATTGCTTACTCCTCACTCACGGTTGCTTCCCGCACGCACACGATCGCGCCGCACCCGGCGAAGGCGAGAGCCTTCGACGAGAGCCGGATCGCGAGATCCCTATTCGACTGGTTGCTGTTCGATTGTCCGTGTGTTGCGGTCGGTGGCTCAATGGTCGGCAGGCGACGACGTTCCGGGCCGGACAGGCGTGTCAGGCGCATAAGCCACCGAAGCGAGGCGCTGGCGCGCCGAGCTGAGTCTGAACCTAGGTTAGGGGCGCGGAAGCGGGGATTCCGGTTGCCGTGCCGAGCTTAGCCGTCACCCCGAACTTGTTTCAGGGTCCAGTTCGCCGCCCGCGAGGCGGTTCGACCCTGGATGCTGAAACAAGTTCAGCATGACGATGGGGCGGGCGAGCCCCCCGGTGAACCCAAGGGCGGGCTGCCGCGTTCGCACTTTCGTGCACCTGATCGAGATCCTGCTCCCATTGTCCGACAATGAGGGAAAGCCGTTCGAGGACGAGCTCCACGCCGCAGTGCGCGACGAGCTGGTCGAGCATTTCGGCGGGGTCACCGCTTTCACCCGGAGCCCCGCCGAGGGGCTTTGGAAAGATGGAGAGGGCGAGGCCGACCGCGACGAGATCGTCATCCTCGAAGTGATGGCCGACTGGCTAGACCGCGGCTGGTGGCGAACCTACCGGGCCGGGCTGGAGCGACGCTTCCGGCAGGACGAGATCGTCGTCCGGGCGCGCGAGGTGGAATTGCTCTAGGGGGGGCGGACCGGTCGACGCACCGTTCGCCCTGAGCCTGTCGAAGCGCCTTCTTCCCTGTTTCCACCGTAGAAAGTAGAGGGCTTCGACAAGCTCAGCCCCAACGGATGGCTGGCAGAGGGAGTTTGATGGAGTCCAGGCCGACGGTTCGAAGCCCGGAGCGGCGCAAGGTGCTCCTGCTCGGCTCCTACGCCCCCTCGCTGATCAACTTCCGCGGGCCGCTCATCGCGGCGATGGCGGAGCGCGGCCACGAAGTGTTCGCGGCCGCGCCCGATATCGATTCGGACGTGGCGGCGAAGCTCGTCGCTTTGGGCGCCACCCCGGTTCCGGTCGTGCTCGGACGGACCAGCCTCAACCCGGTCGCGACCTGGCGAAGCGGCCGCCAGCTTCGCGAGACGGTGAAGCGGATCTCGCCCGACGTGATGATCGCCTACACCATCAAGCCGGTCGTGCTCGGAGCGATCGCGGCCCGGGCGGCGGGGGTGAGCTGCTTCGCGGCGATGATCACCGGCCTCGGCTACGCCTTCCTCGGCGGGCTCAACCCCAAGCGGCTCGCGATCCGCCTCGTCGCCATGGCGATGTACCGAAGGGCGCTCGGAGCGTCGAAGCTCGTCATCTTCCAGAACGAGGACGACCGGCGCGACTTCGGCCGACTTCGGCTTCTGCCGGCCGGCAAGCCGACGCTCGTCGTCAACGGCTCGGGGGTCGATCTCGACCATTTCACGCCGGAGCCCGTTCCGGCCGAAACGTCCTTCCTGATGATCGCGCGCTATCTGAGGGACAAGGGCATACGGGAATATGGAGCGGCCGCCGCCCGCCTGAAGTCGGAGTTCCCCGAGGTCCGGACCAGGCTTGCCGGATGGCTGGACGAGGCCCCCGATTCGATCGGCCGGGCCGGGCTGGACTCGATCGTCGCCGGAGGCGTGGAGGATCTCGGCCGCCTCGCCGACGTCCGCCGGGCCATCGCCGAATCGAGCGTCTACGTCCTGCCCTCCTATCGCGAAGGGACTCCCCGGACCGTGCTCGAGGCGATGGCGATCGGCCGAGCGGTGATCACCACCGACGCTCCGGGCTGCCGAGGCACCGTCGTCGACGGCGAGAACGGCTTTCTGGTGCCGGTGGCGGATTCCGACGCGCTCTATTCGGCGATGCGGCGGTTCGTCGAGGATTCCGCACTGGCGCGGAAGATGGGCGAGCAATCGCTGCGCCTCGTCCGGGAGAAGTTCGACGTGAACAAGGTCAATGCGGCGATACTGGAGGCGACGGGGCTTTAAACCCGGTCCGTCATTGCGAGGAGCGCAGCGACGAAGCGATCCAGTGGGCGTCGACGCTGCACTGGATTGCTTCGCTTCGCTCGCAATGACGGATCAGACCAAAGGCAATTCCAGCTCGACCGGGCGCGCCGCCCGTCGCTCCGCCTCGCCGAGGCTCGATAGCCCCAGCCCGAGCAGGCGGATGCTCTTCGCGGGCGGGAAGATCCCGCGAAGCAGCTGGGCGCCGATCTCCAGGAATTCGGCCTCGCCGGCGATCGGACGATCGAGCGAGCGGGACCGGGTGATGATCTGGAAGTCGCCATATTTGACCTTGAGGTTGACCGTCCGCCCCGACAATTGCTTCGACTGGATCCGCTGCCAGACGTGGCGGCCGATCCGGTCCAGCTCGACGAGCAGGGCGTCTTCGTCCGAAAGGTCGGCAAGGAAGGTGTCCTCGGCGCTCACCGACTTGTAGGGCCGGTCGGCTTTCACCTGGCGATGGCAGATCCCGCGGGCGAGATCGTAATAATAAAGCGCGCTCGAGCCGAAATGGGCTGCGAGGAAATCGAGGCTCCTCGACTTCAGGTCCGCGCCGGTCTCGATCCCGAGCCGGGCCATCTTCTCGGCCGTCTTGGGGCCTACTCCGTGGAAGCGCTTGACGGACAAGCCCTCCACGAAGGCCGGGCCTCGACCCGGAGTGACCACGCACAGGCCGTCGGGCTTGTTCTGGTCGGAGGCGAGCTTGGCCAGGAACTTGTTGTAGCTGACCCCGGCCGAGGCGGTTAGGCCCGTCTCCGCCTCGATCCGGGCCCTGATCTCCTTCGCGATGACGGTCGCCACTCCGATGCCCTTCAGATCCTCGGTGACGTCGAGATAGGCTTCGTCGAGCGAGAGCGGCTCGACATGGGGGGTATAGTCGAGGAAGATTGCCCGGATCTGCTGCGAGACGGCGCGATAGGCGTCGAAGCGGGGCTTGACGAAAATGAGATCAGGGCAGAGCCGCCGCGCGGTGACCGCGGGCATGGCCGACCGGATTCCGTATTTGCGCGACTCGTAGCTCGCCGCCGCGACCACGCCCCGGACCCCGCCGCCGACGGCCAGAGGCTTGCCCCGCAGCTCCGGATTGTCGCGCTGCTCGACCGACGCGTAGAAGGCATCCATGTCGACATGGATGATCTTGCGGATCGCCCCCTCGGCCGGACTGTCGTTCACGCCATGTTCCTAGCGCGGACGAGCCTCGCGGGAAAGGGCTGAGCGGATATTGGCGGCGCAGACGGGTGGAAGTGGGCCGTCATCCCGGCGAAAGCCGGGACCTCGGAACAAAAAGTCTCGGCGGGTCTCCCCGGGATCACGGCTTTCGCCGGGATGACGAGCCGGCCGCGCCGCCTCGTCAGAACTTGAAGCTCATCCCCACCGCTGCGACCCGGGTGCCCGGATTGCCGAGCATCTCGCGGGCCGGATCCAGCCGGCGGCGGACCTGCTCCTTCTCCGTCGTTCCGACGACGGAGAAAAGGCCAACCCCGACCGCCAGATTCTCGGCGACCGGAAGGCTTCCGAACAGGCGCGGCGCGGACGGATCCTCCGCCGGAACAATGTCCCTCGAATCGAGCGCGACATTTTGTGGGACCATGGTGCCCGGCCGGCTCCGCGCCGGCACGGCTCCGAAGCTTTTCGCCTCGCCGTCCTCCGCCGATCGGTCCAGCGCCGCCGCGGGCGACGCAAGGACCAGGATCATCCCCGTAACGGCGAGCCCGGCATATCCTCTCATCGCGGGCTCCGTTTTTTGCTATCGCCCATAAGCGCTCGACTATGCCGGGTGGTTCCGGACGTGTCACTAGTCTTGATCCTTCCCATCGCGAAGCGATGGGGAGGGGGACCACCCGAAGGGCGGTGGAGGGGTATCCGGCGAGGCCTGCGCGATTACCCTTCCACCATGGGGAGGATTAAGGAAAAATCGTGTCGTTTTGGGCCTTTCGAGACTCGCGGGTCACGCAGGCATGGCCTAGCGGGCGCTCGGGCGGTAAGCACTCCCGAATGCGCAGGGGCAAAAATTGCGGGCTGCTGATCGCGGGCGGCGGAGTGGCCGGGTGCTTCGCCGCGCTCGCCATGGCGCGCATGAGGCCCGACGCGGCGATGGTGCTGGTCGGCGAAGAGGTCCGCTTCGGCGGCGGCAGCGGAATGCTGGTCCTCGACGCGGGGCTTGCAGCCGAGGAGCGCGAGCTGCTCGCGCCGGTGGTCGTGAAGAGCTGGGACTCATGCTACGTCTCGCTCCCCACGCGCAGCCGCAAGCTCAAGCTCGCGAGCCATCTCGTCACCACCGAGGCGATCCACCAGGCCGTCGCCGACGCCTTGCCGGACCGGTGCGCCCGAAACGCCAAGGTGGTCGCGATCCGCGACGACAGCCTGCTCCTTCCCGGCGGGGAGACGATCGCCGGCACCGGCGCGATCGACGCCCGCGGCTGGGCGCTTCAGACAACTCTCGAGATCGCCTGGAGGCATCGGACCGCCCGCACCTGCCGATTCGCCGACCCCCACCGGGTCGACCTCCCGGTGCTTGCCGACCTGACCCTCGAGACCGGGGGCTGCGGCCATTTCACCTGCATTCCGATCGACCCGCACACCTTGCGGATCGAGCGGATCGACTATTCGAGAAGCGCGGAAGGCGGAGCGGACGGGGTCGACCGGATCGCGGATTATGTCGCCCGCCGGCGCTGGCATGACGGGGAGCCGCGCAAGGCCGAATCCTCTTCGCGGCCGGTCACCCTGGGCGGGGACTTCGCCGCCTTCTGGAGGATTGGGGGAGCCCGGGTGGCGAAGCTGGGCGCGCGGGGCGGCTTTTCGCACCCGTTCACAGGCTCGGCGCTTCCCGACGCCCTTCGGACCAGCCTCGCCCTCGTCCGGCACAGCGACCTTTCCGGCTCGGCCCTGCACGATCTGTTCGAATCGGAAGCGGCGACCTCGTGGAAGCGGCGCGAATTCCATCGCACCGTCAACCGCCACCTGCTCGACAAGGGCGCACCCGCACTTGCCGCCTTGTACGACCTCGATCCGGCCCTGCTCGAACGCTTCTTCGCCGAGGAGCTGAAAATGTTCGATCGGCGCAAGATATTGGCGGCGGTCGGGGGCTGACGCGTACCCGCCTCAGATCGATGCGACTTTTTCGTCATTGCAAGGAGCGAAGCGACGAAGCAATCCAGCTTCGGAAGGCCCGAGCCGCTGGATTGCTTCGCGTCGCTCGCAATGACGGGCGACTCGCACCCTGCCGATCATCCGGGATGCCCGAGCCGCCTCAGCTCGCGAAGCACATTCCACAGCATCAGCACGCCCAGCGCGCAGACGCCGGCAATGGCAAGCAAGGCGTAAGCGATCGCTTCGAGCCAGCGGGCCGTCTTGTCTTCCGGCGTCGACCGTATCGCCACGGTCGTTGCGCCGCCACTGCCCGGCACGGCGGACTCGGCGAGATTTCCCTCCCCGGGCCCCGAAGGCGCCTCCGCCTGTCTCTCGTCCCCTTCCCGGGCCGGCTCTCCTGCTATCTGCGGCCGGTCCCGCGGAACAGTGAAGCGCGTCCCAGGATCATTGGTCATGGCCGCGATCGCCCCGAGGATCGAGAGGGTCACCAGGCCCGCCATCGCCAGCATCGCCGTACGGGCTATCCAGTCGAAGATCGTAGTCGGCATGATGCGCTCCCAGTCGGCGGACTCCGTCAGACCCTTAGCACGCGGCTTGGAATTGCCTCGCCCCTGTGCTTTAGGGCCGGCCATGAACGTTCATGAATATCAGGCCAAGGAATTGCTCGCCAAGCAGGGCATTCCCGTTCCCGCCGGCTACGCCGCGCTTTCCGTCGAGGAGGCCGCCGCGGCGGCCGAGAAGCTTCCCGGACCCTTGTGGATCGTCAAGGCGCAGATCCACGCCGGCGGACGGGGCAAGGGCAAGTTCAAGGAGCTCGGCTCCGAAGCCAAGGGCGGAGTGCGGCTGGCGCGCTCGATCGACGAGGTTCGGTCGAACGCCGGCGAGATGCTCGGCAAGACCCTGGTCACGATCCAGACCGGGGCGGAGGGCAAGCAGGTCAACCGGCTCTACGTCACCGACGGGGTCGACATCGCCAAGGAATATTACCTCGCCCTCCTCGTCGACCGCGGCAGCGGGCGGGTGGCGATGGTCGCGTCGACCGAGGGCGGGATGGACATCGAGGCGGTCGCCCACGACACGCCCGAGAAGATCGAGACGATCACCATCGATCCCGGCCAGGGTTTCATGCCGCATCACGGCCGGGCCCTCGCCTTCGCGCTGGGGCTCGAGGGCGAGCAGAACAAGCAGGGCCAGAAGCTCGCCCGCCAGCTCTACGACGCGTTCATCGCGCTCGACTGCGCGATGCTCGAGATCAACCCGCTGGTCGCCACCGAGGACGGCAAGATGCTCGTCCTCGACGCCAAGATGAGCTTCGATTCCAACGCCGAATTCCGCCACCCCGAATATGAGTCGCTCCGCGACGAGACCGAGGAGGACCCGATGGAGGTCGAGGCGTCGAAGTTCGACCTCGCCTACATCAAGCTCGACGGCAATATCGGCTGCATGGTGAACGGCGCCGGCCTCGCCATGGCGACGATGGACATCATCAAGCTGAACGGGGCGGAGCCCGCCAACTTCTGCGACGTCGGCGGTGGAGCAAGCAAGGAGAAGGTGACGGCGGCGTTCAAGATCATCCTCTCCGATCCGGCGGTGAAGGGAATCCTCGTCAACATCTTCGGCGGGATCATGCGCTGCGACATCATCGCCGACGGCATCATCGCGGCGGCGAAGGAAGTGGACCTGAAGGTGCCGCTGGTGGTCCGGCTGGAGGGGACGAACGTCGAGGAGGGCAAGCGCATCCTCGCCGATTCGGGCCTCGCCATCGTCCCCGCCAACGACCTGGGCGACGCGGCTCGGAAGATCGTCGCCGCTGTGAAGGAAGTGGAGCCGGCCTGAGCTTTTTGCTATGGAGCGCGCATGACGGACAATGTCGAAAATCTGATGCTCGAGCACCTAAAGCGCTTCCAGGCGACGCTCGACCGCGTGGAAAGCAAGATCACCGAGTTGACCAGCCGCACGGCGAATGTCGAAGGTTCATTGGCGTCCGTCATTCAACATCTTGGTCACCTTGCCGGAGCGGATGCCGCACAGCAGCTGGCGATCGATAATGTCGGCCAGCGCCTTGACCGGATCGAACGCCGGCTAGAGTTGTCGCACTAAATTCAGGAACCGAATCATGAAATTGCTGGTGCCCGTGAAACGGGTGATCGACTACAACGTCAAGCCGC
>DASQZF010000074.1:0-5979 GCA_035638835.1 Allosphingosinicella sp.
CCCGAGCGCAACGATCGCCCTGAGCGCAGCGAGCGGCCCGAGCGCAGCGAGCGGCCCGAGCGGATCGAGCGTTCCGAGCGGAGTGAGCGTCCTGAGCGGATCGAGCGTCCCGAGCGGATCGAGCGCGCCGAGCAGCCGGAGCGCGCCGAGCGTCCGCGCCGCGAGTTCCAGCCGCGCGAGGAGCGCAACGGCGAGCGCCGCCCCGAGGGCCTGCGTCCGCGTCGCGAACGCTCCGAGCCCCGCGTCGAGGCGCATAACGATTCCGACGAGCGGACGATTTCTCTCGACGTGCTTCCGCCCGCCATCTCGCCGGCCATCTCGGTCGTCGAGGGCGACGCCCCGGCCAAGGCGCCGCGCCGGCGTACCCGCCGACCGCGCGCCGAAGAAGGCGATGCGGAGATAGCCCCCGCGGCCTGAGCCGCCTTTCGGCTCAAAACCGATTGCAAGCGAGGCGGCGGTCCGAAAGGACTGCCGCCTTTCTTTCCCCACGCATCTCCCGAAGGACGTGAAGCGGTTCGAGGCGTAGCCTCGCCCGCCGGAGACAATCGTTGACGGCAAGGTGATATTGTAACATGTTCCCTGGCGACTGAGCCGGGAGCCGTACATGCGCAGCCTCTTCCTCTTCTCCGCCGGCCTCTTCGGCCTGGCCGCGTCCGCCGCCGCCCAGCCGGAGCCCGGCAATCTCGCGGTCACCATCTACAACCAGAATCTGGCGCTGGTTCAGGACACAAGGCAACTCAACCTGCCCGCCGGCCGCTCCCGCCAGGAATTTCCCAACGTCTCGGGCCAGATCAGCCCGGAGACCGTCACCCTGAACGGGCAGGGGGTCGGGATCGTCGAACAGAATTTCGATTTCGACCTTCTGTCTCCCTCCAAGCTCATGGAGAAGGCGGTGGGGGAGGAGATCACCCTGCTTCGAACCAACCCGGCCACCGGCGCCGAGACCCGGGAGCGGGCGAAGGTGCTGGCCGTCAACGGCGGGGTCATCCTCCAGATCGGCAACCGGATCGAGGTCCTGCGCGACGACGGGCTTCCGGTCCGGGCGATCTTCGATCGGGTGCCGGAGAATCTTCGAGCCCGACCGACCCTGTCGGTGACCGTGGAGAGCGCGGGCGCCGGCGCCCGGCCGGTGACCTTGAGCTATCTGACCCCGGGCATGAGCTGGAAGGCCGATTACGTCACCTTGTTCGACGAGACGGCGGGCAAGATCGACGTCCAGGGCTGGGTTACCCTGACCAATACGACCGGGACCACCTTCGACAATGCCGACACCCTCCTCGTCGCCGGCGAAATCGGGGGCCGCGGCGGCGGTTACGATTCCTACGGCGGAGGCTACCGGCCGCCGCCTCCGCCGGGCAATCGCCCGGGCACGGAGACCCCGGGCCGGGAGAGCCTGGGCGACTTCCTGCTTTATCCGCTGAAGGAACGGACCACGATCGCCAACCAGCAGACCAAGCAGGTCAGCTTCCTCGACGTCACCGGCGCCGCCGGGCGGCGCGCCTATGTCTTCCGCAACTCGTGGATGGGCACCCTCGATCAGGCGGCGAGCGCCGACACCGTCCTCCAGTTTTCGAGCTCGCGCGACCAGGGGTTGGGAGACGCGCTGCCCGCCGGGACGGTCCGGGTCTACATGAAGGACAAGCGAGGCAACGCCCAGTTCGTCGGCGAGAACCGGATCGGCCATACGCCGATGGGCTCCGACGTCGCGATCACCACCGGCCAGGCCTTCGACATCAAGGTCCAGCCGGTGGTCGAGAAACGCGAGCGGATGTCGGGCGACCGCTGGCGGACGACGATGCGCTACAGCCTGAGCAACGCGCGGCCGCAGCCGGCCACCGTCGACCTCATCCAGGCGGGCCTGTGGGGCGACGTCCGAATCGTCGACGAGAGCCGGAAAAGCACCCGCCGCTCCGCCGACGAGACGATGTGGCGGGTCACCGTCCCGGCCAATGGCGAAGCGACGGTCACCGCCACCTTCGATACGCGTTACTGACGGGGAGCGACGTGGGTCGCGCCATTACCGCCTGGCTGCTGCTCGGCGCCGCCGCGGCGGCGAGCGCCGCGCCGCCGGTCGCGACGTCACCGGGCCCCCGGGCGGTCGCCGTCACCGTCTACCGGGCGCCCCTGCGGGGGGCGGGTCAGGCGATGGACCTGCGCTGGCTGAACGGTTTCGCCCTCGTCACCGAGACCCGGCGAATCTCGATCCCGGCGGGCGAATCGGACGTCCGATTCGAAGGCGTGGCGGGCGGGATCCTGCCCGAGAGCGCCATCGTCACCGGCTTCCCCGCCGGGGTTGCCGAGAAGAACCAGGACGCATGGCTCCTTTCTCCGGCCAGCCTGCTCGATTCCTCCCTCGGGCGTCGGGTGCATCTTCGCCGGACCTCGCTCGCGACGGGCGCTGTGCGCGAGACGGAAGCGGTGGTCCGCTCCGGCGCCCAAGGCGCGGTGGTGCTCGAGACCCCGGACGGGATCGAGGCCCTGCGCTGCGACGGCCTCCGAGCCACCCTCGCCTACGACGGGGTGCCGGCCGGCCTCTCCGCCAAGCCGACGCTCTCGGTGCGGGTTCGAAGCCCGCGCGCGGTCAGCGCGACCGTCACCCTTTCCTACCTGGCCAGCGGCTTCGACTGGCAGGCCGATTACGTCGCGGACCTGGCCCCCGACGGCGCAACCATGAACCTGTTCGCCTGGCTGACCCTCGCCAATGGCGACGAGACCGGCTTCCGGCAGGCCGACACCCAGGCCGTCGCGGGACGGATCAACCGGAGTTCCTACAGTCCGAGCCGGCCGCAGGCGCCGCCGCTCGTTCTCAGATGCTGGCCTTCCGGCACCACCACGAGCGATCTCGAGGAGAAGGTCTTCGAGAGGGAGGAGATCGTGGTCACCAGCTCGCGCGTGATGATGGAAATGATGCCGCCCCCCCCGGTGTTGATGGAGGCGCCCCCTCCACCGCCCCCACCGGCGATGATGGCGGAGCAGGAAGAGCTGGGGGACCTCAAGCTCTATCGGATTCCCGAGCGGGTCACTGTCGCCGCCCGAAGCCAGAAGCAGGTGGCCTTGCTCCGCCGGCCTTCGGTCAAGGTCGATTCGATCTACCGCCAGCGGGTCAACGCGTCGAACCCGCCTTATTCGGGGAAGGTCATGCGGGTCCTGGTCGCCGAAAACGATTCCGCCTCCGGCCTCGGCTTGCCGCTTCCCTCGGGGAAGGTCGCCGTCTTCGGGGCCGCTGCCGGCCGGAGGATATTGTTCGGCTCAGGCACCCTCGAGGACAAGGCCGTGGGGGAGCGGGTCGAGATCGTGACCGGGGCCGCGAGCTCGGTGACGAGCACCTTCGGCAACCGCCTCGCAGCGGGCGGAGCCGGGGAAACGGAGATCGTCGTCGCCAATTCGAACGACGTGCCGATCCGATATGAGGCCGAGCTCGACCCGGGCGGCATGAGGCTCCTCCCGGGCGCCGAGCTTCCCAGCCGCAACGGCCGCCCTTTGTGGAGCGTCACCGTTCCCGCCAACGGCGAGGCGATCTTCCGCTATCGAGTCGAGAAGCCCTAGCCGCGCTTCACCGGCCGCGGCCGGTTGTTCTCGTCCAGGGCGACGAAGGTGAACAGGCCTTCGGTCACCTTCACCTCGCTCGCGCCGCGGTCGCGAATCGCGATGACGTCGATCCGGATCGCGATCGAGGTTCGGCCGATTCGCTCGACCCAGGCGTAGACCGAGATGAGGTCGTGGAGCAGGATCGGTGCGAGGAACTTCATCGCGTCCACCGCCACCGTGGCCACCGGCCCGTCCGATTCGCGGGCGGCGACGATTCCGGCGGCGATGTCCATCTGGCTGAGGACCCAGCCGCCGAAGATATGGCCGTTCGAGTTGATGTCGCCCGGCCTCGGCACCACCCGCAGGATCGGCTCGCGCTTTTTCGAGCCCGCCGCTTCATCCCCGCTCACAGCCCGCCCTCCTTGCCCGAAGCCGCTTCGTCGTGCCCGGTCCGGTCCGAGAGGAAGACCAGGCCCATCAAGGCGGTGCCCAGGAGCACCGACAGGCCGACCCCGGCGATCGTCGCGAGCACCATCTGCCAGGGCATCGAATCGCTCGTCGCCTTGAGCCAGGCGACGGCGAGGGCCGCGGCGATGGCCGAGGCCAGGGCCATCCATTTCATCATCTGCCTGTAGCGGGACCAGGCGAGCGCGGACTCGTCGGGCTTGGGCGGGATCGGATCGTGGCGGGGCATGTTTTGCATTTGGGCCTCTACCATGGGAGTAATCAACCCGAGTCGGGCGAAAAAGAGGAGTGAGGCCAATGACCATCGCCGCGATTCTCGAATCGAAGCCGAGCGCGATCGTAAGCGTCGAGGCCGCGACCCGGGTGCGCGACGCCGTGGCGCTGCTCTCCGAGAAGAGGATCGGCGCCCTGCCGGTGCTCGAAGGGGAGCGGGTCGTCGGGATCATATCCGAGCGCGACGTCATCTACTGCCTCTCAAGCGACGGGGCCGACATGCTCGACTGGCCGGTGAGCCGGGTGATGACGGCGCCCGCGATCACCATCGAATCGAAGGTGCCGGTGCTCGCGGCCTTGTCGCAGATGACGAGGCGGCGGATCCGCCATCTTCCGGTGGTCGACGGGGAGAAGCTGATCGGATTCGTCTCGATCGGCGATCTCGTCGCCTGGCGGATCAGCCGGATCGAGCAGGAGGCCGAGGCGATGCGCGCTTACATACAGAGTGCGTGAGGCTAGTCGGATTTGGTTGCTTTCACCCGTCATTGCGAGCGAAGCGAAGCAATCCAGCCTTGCGCCGGTCGAAGGCGCCGTAGCTGGATTGCTTCGTCGCTTCGCTCCTCGCAAGGACGGAGCAACGAAGCGATTGGGTGCTAGCTTGGGCGAGCCGGCCTCACCGGGACGCGAAGACGCTTCATCGAGAAAGTGAATGTTTTTTGACTCGTGCTCCGATTCGGGGGGTTGCCACCCGCCAGAACCTTACCTAGATCAGCGCCTCGTCGGCGGCGGTCGGCACCTTCGGGTTCTAAGCCGCTGACTTCTTTGAAAAAAGTTTTACGAGGGCCTTGAAGGCGGGATTGGATCCCACTAGATAGGTTAAGAAGGCGCGGCCCGGAAACGGGGCGCGGTTTTTCGGAAACCCTCCAGCTTCGCGTCGGTCCCTGCCTCGGCAGGATTCCGAAGCGACGGCGGCGCCGCAACCTCGGTTCGGCCAGCCATCGTAGAGTTGGAAAGTTTCCGAAAAAAGTCATTGACGGGGGCAAACAGCCTCCATATATGGCCCTTCACCGGCGGGGCGGTTTTGCCCGACCCGTCTGCGTCTTCTCAATCGGTAACCCGGTTGCCCCGATAAAAAGGGGAGAGGAAAACGCGGCTCTTTGACATTGTTGGTTTAGATGAAGGGACATGTGGGCGGCGGCCCCGGTCAGCGACAGCCTCTGGGTGTCGTTGGTCGGTTAAAGCTAAGCCGTTCCAAAGGTCTTTCCTATGAAGCTTGCTTCAGGGAGGGACCCTACATGTCTCGTTACATATCCACAGTATATGTGAAGTGCAGGAACGGCTCCCAGAGATGCCGGCCTCTTCCTCGGGTTTTCCCCCGGGGTGGTTGTCGGTCATTAACTTGAGAGTTTGATTCTGGCTCAGAACGAACGCTGGCGGCATGCCTAACACATGCAAGTCGAACGAGACCTTCGGGTCTAGTGGCGCACGGGTGCGTAACGCGTGGGAATCTGCCCTTAGGTTCGGAATAACAGTTAGAAATGACTGCTAATACCGGATAATGACGTAAGTCCAAAGATTTATCGCCTAGGGATGAGCCCGCGTAGGATTAGCTAGTTGGTGGGGTAAAAGCCTACCAAGGCGACGATCCTTAGCTGGTCTGAGAGGATGATCAGCCACACTGGGACTGAGACACGGCCCAGACTCCTACGGGAGGCAGCAGTGGGGAATATTGGACAATGGGCGAAAGCCTGATCCAGCAATGCCGCGTGAGTG
>DASQZF010000075.1:0-33018 GCA_035638835.1 Allosphingosinicella sp.
TCATTGGACGGCACTCCGCGGTCGAGGAAATCACTAAGGTAAGTGCCTTAGTAATGGGCCCGACGCTAAGGTCAATGCCTTTGTATCGTCGCGAAGGGCGGGGGCGGGAGAAGGGAGGCGGGGTGAAGGCGGGAACGGGCCGATCGGACGCGCCGTCCCATCGGACGCGCCGTCATCCCGGACTTAATCCGGGATCCCTGTGAGCAAGGACGTCTTCGCAAGGACCGCGGCGGGGTCGACAGTCAGCCGGCAGAAGCCGAAACCCCTCTCCCCTGCGGGGAGAGGGCAGGGTGAAGGCAGGGTAAGGGCAGGGTGAGGGGGCTCGGCTTTCGAGGACAGGCGACGGACTCAGAGCCCCCTCGGGATGCCCCGAACAGATCGCTGAATGCCGATACGGCCCTAGGCGGCCGGAGCGGTGCCGGGCCTCAGATAGGCGAACATGTGCGGCACATAATCCACCTTGCCGAGCGGAACGCCCGCCTGCCGGAGGATGGCGTAGGCGATCATCTGGTGGAAGGCGACCTGGGGCAGGGCCCAGTCGCGGACATATTGCTCCCCGCTCATGTCGAAGATCATCCCGTTTGGAAGCGCGTGCTCGAGCGGCTCGCCGGCCGCGGAATCGAGCTCGCCGGGGCCCACGGCCGCGAGGAAATCCGAAGCCTGCGCCACCCGCGCCCGGGCCTCGCCCCAGGTGCCGGGCCTCTCCTCGCCGTCCCGTCCCTCCTGCCGCACCTGGAGCACGGCCTCCGGGACCTCTTCGCCCCGAAGCCGGTAGATCGGCTCCTGCGCCTGGAAGGCGAGGAACCGAAGCTGGGTGGTCAGCGGAAACATGTCGGGCGCGAGCCGGAGGGAAAGCAGGGCGTCGGGGCCGCCGGGGCGGTCGGCGGCGAAGGCCTCCGCCTTGTCGAGCCAGCCGGAGATGGCGTGGAGCTGGTTGGAGAGCGGGGCGACGAGGCGTGCGGTGAGGTTCATGTGGGCGCTTGTGGGGCGAAGGGGGTGGTGGGTTCAAGCCCGAACGTCCGGCATCCCGGCCACGCCTCGATATCCGCCGAGCCCCAAGCCGCTCCGTATTCCGGGATACTTGCCGTCCGGGCATCCAGTGCAGATCCTCGCCGGCCGCAGGCCAATCATAATTGAACGCAACGACGCAACGATGCGGAACCCTCGAACCTGTCCGCAGGCAAACGAGCAACTGGGCCTCGTTGCGTCTTTGCGTTGAAACCTGAAGGGCCGGGCGCAGGAAAAGAGGCTCCCGGAAGCGACCCCGGTACGATGTCCGGAAGAGTGACCGTCACCAGGCAGCGTCGGGGTTCTCCGGCCGCCGGGTTCGAACCGCCTCGCATCGAGCGACTATCTCCACCGCCGGCACGCTCTGGATTTTTTTCGAGAGAAGGCGCGAAGGCGCAAGGGCGCGACGTAGCTTTATCGGCCTCGTCATGCCGGCAAACCCCCCTGCCCATGGGCCCGTGTAACCGAGAACTGGCATGTTCCTATTTCATTCCGTTTGATGTAGAGCCACCAGCATGGATCAAGTGAGAGGCCGGGGCGCAGGGTCAGCATGGCTGAGACACAGATAGAATGGACCGATGCCACTTGGAATCCGGTGGCGGGCTGCTCAATCGTCAGCGCGGGCTGCACTCATTGCTATGCGATGGAGATGGCGCGGCGGCTCGAGGCGATGGGCGTTGCGAAATATATCGGCCTCACTCGACGCAGTGGGGGCCGTACAGTCTGGAACGGCGTTGTTCAGGAGGACGAAAGCGCGCTTGCAATTCCTTACCGTTGGCGGAAGGCGCGCAAGATTTTCGTTAATTCGATGAGTGATCTGTTCCACGAGGGCGTCAGCGACGATTTCATTTTGAAGGTCTGGCAGGTGATGCGCGAGACACCGCGCCACAATTATCAGATTCTCACGAAGCGTCCCGAGCGGATGGTGAGAGTTGTCTCGACCTTGATTAAGGATGTGCTTCCCAACGTCTGGCTCGGCACCAGCATCGAAAATGCCGACGTGGTGGATCGTATTTACAATCTGAGGGCCGTGCCCGCGGCGATCCGCTTCCTTTCATTCGAACCTCTGATTGGACCGGTTGGCGATATCGACCTGTCAGGGATTCATTGGGCGATCGTTGGCGGCGAAAGCGGCCGATCGGCGCGACCCATCCGCGAAGAATGGATCGACGAAATTCATGCGCAATGCGAGGCACATGAGACCGCCTTTTTCTTCAAACAATGGGGGACCTGGGGTAAGGACAACAAGCGGCGTTCGAAAAAGGCTAACGGCCGCGAGTATCGGGGTCAGACTTGGAACGAGATGCCTGCGGCTCTGTCCGTGGGCATTTAGCGCAAAGCGGAAGCGGAGCTCGCAGGGGGACGGATGTCCGAGAAACCTTACGAATGGGCTAATGGGGCCACGCTGGAGGATCATTCGCGCCGGAAGCACAAGATTTTGCGCGAATATTTCTTCCAGTATCTTACGGTACGCTGTCAGCTCCCGCAGCAGGAGCGCTTCCGCCTCGCCGTCGTCGACGGATTTGCCGGCGGAGGTCGCTATCAGTGTGGCACTGCCGGCTCACCTCTCATATTCATTGAGGAGTTGAAGCGCGCCATTGAAGCGGTGAACGCTCAGCGTGGGGCAAGCGGACTTGGGCTGATCGAGATCGAGTGTCTGCTTGTCCTTAATGATCATAGCCGGGACGCGGTCGAGGCACTTAAGAGGCATATTGCGCCACTGCAGGGCGAGATCGCTGAGAATGTTCGCCGTCTGCATCTCCGTATCGAATATCTGACGGACGCGTTCGAGGCTGCTTATCCGCGGATTAAGCAGTTTCTCGAACAAGGCCGCTACCGCAATGTTCTTTTCAATCTCGACCAGTGCGGCCACAGTCATGTTGAACGATCCACTCTGCTTGACATCATGCGGGCGCACCCTTCAGTCGAGATATTTTATACCTTTATGATAGAGGCGCTACTGGCGTTTCTCAAAAAGTCGCAGCCTGTACAACTAGCCGCCCAGCTGCGACCGTTTGGCATCGAACCCGCTGGGCTCGATGTCTTCGGCGCAATGAGCAAGCCCAATTGGCTTGGTGCGGCCGAGCGGCTGGTGTTCGAGACGTTCCGAAAGTGCGCGCCGTTCGTCAGTCCCTTCTCCATCAACAATCCGGGCGGCTGGCGTTATTGGCTAATCCATTTCGCCAACATCTACCGCGCGCGACAGGTCTATAATAATGTGTTGCACCAAAACAGCACCGCTCAGGCGCACTTCGGGCGATCTGGCCTTAACATGTTGTCCTACGATCCTAGCCACGAGGACGGTTCGCTTTATCTTTTTGATATCTCAGGACGTGAAGCTGCCAGGACCCAACTGCTCAGCGATATCCCGCGCCTGATCTCCGAGTCTGGAGACGTGATCGGTGTCGGCGATTTCTACGAAGGTATTTACAACGCGACCCCGGCCCACACCGACGACGTTCACAGGGCAATCATCGAAAACCCGGACATCGAAGTGATAACGCCGGCCGGGGGCGAGCGCCGCAGCGTCAACACGATCGGCGTCGGTGACGTACTGAAACTCAAGCGCCAAAAAAGCTTCTTCCCAATGTTTCTAGAGGCAAGTTCAAAGGGAAGGTAAATTAACCCGACGCCGCGACGAGGCCGAGTTGCTCAATCGCTGGCCGGGTCGAGCTCGCCATCGACGAGGAGGTGGGGTCGCTGGGCGGTGGGGAGATTTGCCTGGCGGTGCTGAAGCGGGACGTTCGGCGGCTGATGAGGTGAGGGGGGGGGCGTGGCCCGGTTGGTTTTGGCGCCTCTCCCGCATTCCGCGGGAGAGGAGGGGCCCGCCGCGAAGCGGTGGGAGGTGAGGGTCTTGCCGAGTCCGGTGTACAGACCCTCACCTCCCAAGCCTTCGGCTTGGGCCCCTCCTCTCCCGTAAGGACGGGAGAGGGGTTGAATTGCTGTTGGCGGTTTAGCGATTGAAGGAGACTTCTTGTTCCCTTCATGTTCCAATGCCCGGATGGGGAGCAAGCGGAAATCGCCGGGGCGCAGGCCGATCATCGACTCCGCCGCGAAGGTGGCGATGCTTGCGGCGATTCGGGAGGGGCGGCGGCTGGACGCGGTGGCGGCTTCCTATGGGGTGACTCTGCAGGCTTTTTATTCGGCGCGGCGGCGTGATGCCGTGTTCGCTGCGGCCTGGGCCGATGCGCATTCGCTTTCGGCGGAGGCGGAGCGGCGGGGGGCGGGATCGGGGAACGAGGAGGCCGGGGACGAGGTTCAGGTCGCTTCGAACAACCGGCGGTTGCTGCAGAGGCGGCGGATGCGGCACGTCCGGTTCGACGAGCGGCGAAAGGGGATATTCCTCGCCCATTTCGCTCGGAGCTGCGACCTGATCGCGGCCGCGACGGCGGCGGGGGTGTGTGAGCGGACCGTCTACAATCACGTGCGCCGCGATCCGGAGTTCGCCGAAGCCTTCCAGGCGGCGCTCGAGGAGGGCTATCGGCGGCTCGAGGCGGAGGCGTTGCGGGCCCGGCTCGGGGCGCAGCAGCGGCTTCGCTCGGCCATGGAAGCGGCGGAGGCGGCGGGGGAGCTGCTTCCGGTCGCCGAGGAGGGCGTGGAGTTCGACCGGGCGATGACGATGCTCGCGCGGTGGGACCGGAGGGACGGGCGGCTCGGGTGGCGGGAGGTCCGCCACGGCCGGCGGCGGCACTATACGTTCGAGGAGGCGATCGTCATCCTCGACAAGAAGCTGGACGCCTTCGGCCTTCGCCATCGGCTCGGGCCGCCCGGAAAGGGCGGGTGAAGTGGAGCCCGCGCCGACTCCCTGAGCAGTTCACGATCGCCTCGCGATCCTTTCACTGCCCGGGGGCGGCTTGGCCTTCCTCGCGGGCGACCCGCTCGATGACGGTGCCGGCGGTCAGGCCGTGGACCAATGTCGAGACGGCGATGGTGAAGGCGATGGTCGCCCACAGCTGGCCTTCGTTGACGAACTCGAGGTGGCTGGTGGCGTAGCCGAGATAGTAGATGGAGCCGATCCCGCGCACTCCGTAAGCCGCGACGGCGAAGCGCTCGCGGGGCTTGAGCTCGGTGCCCAGGAGGCCCCACCAGCCCGCGAGCGGCCGAATCACGAAGATGAGCGCGAGGGCGATTCCCATGTGCCTCCAGTCGAGCTCCGGCCAGAGCAGCGGAAGAGCGCCTCCGATCAGGACGAGCAGGATGGCGGTGAGCGCATGCTCGATGGCCTCGCTGAAGCTGTGGAGCTTGCCGTGGAATTCGTGGCCCGCCTCGGCCCGCCGGAGGACCAGCCCGGCGACGAAGGCCGCGATGAAGCCATAGCCTTCGACCAGCTCGGTGAGCCCGTAGCAGATGAGCACGCCGGCCATTGCGAGGACTCCCGAGCCGGTGTCGGCGAGCACGTTCCTGACCGGCACGGCGAACAGCACCCGGCCGAGCAGCCAGCCGATCGCCGCGCCCGACGCCACGCCTACCAGGATCCTGTAGAAGACGTCCCGGGCGAGCCATTCCAGAGCCCAGGAGCCGGGCGCGAGCCCCTCGGCGGCGACGATCAGGCCGAGATAGACGAAGGGGAAGGCGAGGCCGTCGTTCAGCCCGGCCTCCGCGGTCAGCGAGAATCGCACCGGATGCTCGCCGCCTTCGGTCGGAGGCCCGACCTGGACGTCGCCGGCGAGCACCGGATCCGTCGGAGCGAGCACCGCCCCGAGGAGCAGGGCTCCGGCGAGGGTCATCCCCGCCAGCGCCCAGCCCAGCAATGCGACGGCGAGGATCGTCAGCGGCATGACGACGACAAGGAGGCGCATCGTCGGCTGCCAGTGGCGGTAGTTCCTGAGATTGTCGATCCTGAGCCCGGTGCCGAACAGGGCGACGATGACGGCCAGCTCGCTGGTCAGCTCCCATACCTTGGGCGCGGTCCTGGGATCGATCGCCGCCGGCATTCCCGGAACGAACGAGAAGGCCAGGATGCCGAACAGGATCAGAAGCGCCGAGGCCGCCGGCTCCCGCCCGGAGAAGAAACGCGGCAGCCAGTAAGCGAGGATGATCCCGGCGCCGATGGCCGCCATGGCGATGTGATAGGCGCTGAGGCTGAAGAAGGGCTCGTCGTGCATCGGAAGGGTCCGTGGGGGCGGGGATTGTGCTCGGGGATCGGGCCTGGATCGAAGCCGGACCGATGCGGCCTGGATTATCGGTTGCGCGCCTTGTCCGCTTCCTGCTCAAGCGCTTCCGCCTTCTGTTCGGCGGAATCGCGCTCGGCGTCGGCCTGTTCGTCCAGGGCGTCGGCGCGCGCGTCTTTGGCCTCGTTGGCGCTTTCCGCCGCCTGATCCTGACGCTCGCCCATGGATTCGGCGGGGCCGCTCTTCAGGCTGTCCTCGCCGTCGACCGCGCCGGCTTCGTTGTCGGCCTTTTCCCCGGCCTGCTCTCTCGGGCCGTCGCAGGCGGTGAGGGCGAGGGCGATGGTGAGGGGCAGGACAGCCGGCAGGCGCATGAGGGGAGCTCCTTGTTCGCTCGTTGTATCGGCTTGGAACTCGGCGCGGGGGCGGATGGGTCCGTCGGTCCGAACTTTGGTGCGAGTCGACGGGTCCGCGGCGACGTCGAACGCCGGCCTCATCCGTGGCTGACGGGGGAGATGGGCAGGAGCCCGGCGCCGGCGCCGGCGCGCACGGCGTCGCGGACCATGATCATCGAGGACAAGGCGAGCACCGGCGAGATTGCGATGCTCGATCGCCCTTGGGGGGCTTTCCAGGGACGAACCGCCACTCGGGCGCGACTCAAGCCCCGCTTGAGGCCGCCCGGCCCCGCCCCTATGGTCCCGCAAAAGCATAAAAAGCATAAGGGGCCGACCGACCATGAAATTCTCCTACAGCGCCGTCTGGGCGGACGCCGTCGCCCTGCTGCGCGGCAATGCCTCGCTGCTCCCGACCGTCGCGGGGGTGTTCCTCTTCCTTCCGGCGCTTCTGGTCGCCTATCTCCTGCCGCAGCCGGAAGGGGCGGAGAGCTTCGAGCGGCTCGGGCAGCTGTGGGGCGAATATGCGGAAGCCAACTGGCCCTGGCTGCTTGTCAGCCGGATCGTCGGGATGATCGGCTCGATCGCGATCCTGCTCCTGCTTTTCGCCCGCGGAATCACGGTCGGCGGAGCGATCGCCGCGGCGCTCGCGCTGCTTCCCGCTTATTTCATCGCCTCGCTGCTCCAAACCGTCGGGATCGTGTTCGGGCTCCTGCTCCTGGTGATCCCCGGCCTCTATCTGATGGGACGGCTCGGCCCGCTCAACTCGGTGGTCGTCGCCGAGGGGCACAGGAACCCGATAGCAGCGCTCGGGCGCTGCTGGGCTCTGACCAAGGGCCATGGCTGGGCGATATTGGGGTTGATCCTGATCATCGGCATCGCCGCCGCGATCGTCGTCGCGGTCGCCTCGAACCTGCTCGGGATCCTCTTCGTCCTCGTCGCGGGCCAGGATTTCGGCCGCCTGCTCGCCCTCATCGTCGCGACCGCGGGCAATGCGGCGATGATGACCCTGCTCCTCGTCCTCAGCGCCGCCATCTACCGGCAGCTGGGCGGCGAGAAGTCAGCCGCTCCCGCCGCCTCCGCTCCCACCGTCGATTGACGGGATCTGGGGCGCCGCGCCGGCCGGGAGAAGCCCGGCCAGGCGCGGATCGGGGAAGCTTTCGAAGGCGCGCTTGACGGCCGTGAAGCCGGCGTTGAGATAGGCCTTGAGGGCGGCCGGATGGTCGAGCGTGCAGGTGTTGACCTCGACTTTCCCGACCCCGGGGCGCCAGGCCAGCGCCAGCGTCTGGGCGAGCAGCCATTTGCCGTGGCCCTTGCCGGCGAGCTCCGGGACGAGCCCGAGGAATCGGATCAGGCATCGCCCTTCCGAGCGGAAGTCGAGCTCGATCATCCCGACCTCGATCCCCGAACGGTCGACCACGGCATGGACCTCGGCCATTTCCGAACGGAGGCGCTCGTCGTCCATGAGCAGCCGCGAATACCAGAGCCATCGGGCGCCGACCCGCTCGAAGAGGAGCCGGTAGCGGGCGGGATCGGGCGCGCGCCAGCGTTCGAGGCGAAGGGGCGAGGGGGGGAGGGGGCGAGGGGTCGGGCGAGCGATCATCTCCAGGTAGGTGACGACGGCTCCGACTTGGCCCGGAGGGAGGGGGACGAGCATGCCGATCCCGATGCCCAGAGGCGGGAGGGGTTGCAAGGCTCACCGTCATCCCGGCTCCACCGTTCGTGTTCATGGATCCCGGCCTTCGCCGGGATGACGTCCTCTCGAATCGGCGAGGGCCGCGCAGCCGACGGCCCGCCAATCCCTGCTCCCGTTCCGGCTCACGTCATCCCGCCAGGGCCGAGGCGACGAGGAGCAGTCCGAGCAGGAGGAAAAGCGGGCTGTAGAGGCGGGTGTCGTAAAGCGCCCAGCGGGTCGTTCGGAGCGACTTGAAGAAGCCGACCCAGGGATTGGGCACGATCGCCCGGGCCACGAAGGCGGCGCCCGCGGCGAGGAGCGCGGCCCGGGCGAGGCTGGTCGGAAAGGGGAGGGGCAGGCGGCCGGCATGGCCCAGAAGCAGCCAGGCGAGAGCCGCGAGGCCGAGCGCCACGGCCCCGGCCGCGGGCCTCCACCAGGGGAGGCGATGCGCCATCACCGGAACCCCGTCCGGCCGCTGCGGAAGCGAAACCGAATAGCCGACCCGGCCGCCCAGCGCCCAGTAAAGGTGGAAGGCCGCGGCGAAGGCGATGATTGCGAGGGCCGGGAGGAGAATGATGTCGGGAGCGGTCATGTAGGGGCAGGCCTGCCTGCGAGGCGCGCGCCTTGCAAGCGGCGCAGCGAGCGAGTCTCGTAAGCCGGCGGGGGCTCGCCGGCAGAGCGTTGATGCGTTCGCGGCAGCATTGCGAGGCAACATCGACATGCCGGCATATTTGATGCGATGGCTGCTTGCGCATGACTGAGAAATACACGGCGATCCTGTCGATCCACGGCATCGGCCGTCACCGGCGCCATGCGAATGCCGGCGCCCTTTTGAGCGCGTTGGAAGCGGGTGCGGCCGGCCGGGACAGCGCCGATCTCCATACGATCATCCAGGTCAGGCCGGGCATCGAACCCCCGCGAGACGCAGGCTTGGATTCAGACGTCCCGATGCTTCAGCTGAACAGGGCCCGGAGAGAAGGCGGAAAGCTCGCGATCGGCGCGGCCTTCCGGGTCTACGAGGCCAACTGGTCTCCCGATACTCGAGCGCGCATGCCGCTTCGCTCGATGCTCACCTGGACGACCGCACTTCTCGCGTCCGCCTTCCGGCGCGAGCCGTCCAATTGGGCACGATGGTCCCGGCTGCGCCTCGCCCGATTGCGCCTGGCGGCCGATCCGGTCTCCGAACCGGGCGAGCGGCACGCGCTGGCCGTACTTGCGAGCGCCTATCGCAATTACAGGGGATCGCTCGGCGCCATTCACCGTGCCGCCAATCGCAGCAAGCCCCGTTTCGCCGACTTCGTGACCTTCGCGAAATCTCATGCCGGCGAAGCCGTGGTTGCCGGGAGGCTCGAGGCCGGCGCGCAGGCCTGGCAACGGACGAGGCTGCCATGCGAGGCGCGCGTACGGAGCGCGGCTCGGACGGCGCTGGGGGGAGTGTTGCTCGTCGCGCTCATCGGCTCAGCGGCCGCCGTTCCCTTCCTGACCGACGCCGACGTGGGCCGCTTCACGCACAGCGCCATCCCGGCGCTGCTCTGCCTGGCCGCGGTCTTGGCGCTGGTCTTGGCCGGCCGCTTTCTCACCACGGTCTTTTCGGACGTTCGGTATTGGTCGGCGCTCAACGAGAACGACAAGTTCCATGAGACCAGGAACGCCGTGCTCGAACGCGCAATCTCGATGATACGCCATTTGGTCTCGGACCCGGCATGCGTCCGCGTGGTCATCGTCTCGCACAGCCTCGGCACGGCCATTGCGTACGATGCGTTGCGGGCGATCGGCCTTCACAACCTCGCGCGCGCAGCCACGCCCGGCCAGCTTATCGAGATCAGGAAGGTCGACTGCCTCATCACCCTGGGCTCGCCCATCGACAAGCTCGCGCTTCTCTTCGAGACCAGCGGCGGCCGGAGCTTTCGAGAGGAGCTGATGCGGGAGGAGCTGCGAGGCGATCTTTCGACGCTGCCCTTCTGGGTGAAGGGCAAGCAGCGGATCGCGTGGCTGAACTTCTGGGATCCCGCCGACCCGATCTCCGATCCGCTCTACGGTCCGCTCGGCACCAAGCCCGTCGGCGACCGGTTCGTGGATACCGCGATCGAGAATATCGAGGTGGCCAACACCCGCCTGTTCGATCCCGGTGGAAGCCATACCAAGTATCTCGCCAATCCCGCCGTGGCGTCGCGCATATTCGATGAGGTTTTCCGCCCCAAGCTGCTTTCGAGCCCGAGCAAGCCGATCCCGGCGATCCACCGCCGACGGTCCCGGTGGCTCCTGCGCCTCGCCTTCGCCAGCTTCTCGATCGTGCTCGCGGGATTCACGACCGCGCATTTCATGCCGAGTTCGTGGATTTTCGAAATGGTCCTGGGGGCCGGATTCTTCTGCCTCTTCGTAAGCGCGATATGGCTCCTTATTCTCGCGGCCTTGCACCGGACTTGAAGGCAATCCGGCGCTTCCTATGTCGAGGGTTCAACTGGAAGTCGCAATGACGTCCACGCGCCCTCCACGCATCGCGTACGCGCCTTGCAAGTTGACCGGCGTCCGGCCCCGGCGAACGCAAGTTTGCCGGGGTTTGGCCCTTTGCGATCCGGGGGCGGAACGAGGCGTGAATGTATACGCTCCCCATTTTGCCCCAGGGCGTGGCCTCGGGCGTTCGCCCCGGACGTGGCGGTCGCGAAGGAGAATGGTGCATGGAGGCGCGGGAGCGGGAGCGGGTGCGGCATGCGCAGGGGCTCGAGGAAGGGCTGGCGACGGCGCTGGAGATATTGAACGGACTCGCCGCGGTGATGATCGAGCGCGAGCGGGAGGCGTCGGGCAAGAAGAAGGCCAATCATGCCCGGCGGGTGCGGATCAAGGCCTATGAGGTGGCGGCCAGGCGGATCGAAACGAAGCTGAAGCACCAGCGGCGGCTCCTGACCAAGCTGGAGACTCCCGAGGATGCCGAGCGGCAGGCGGAAACGATCCGTGCGGCCCTGAAGGCCCTGGCGCTGTGACCGGCGCGGGCTGTGGAACTAGCGCGCTGTGGGAATAGGTTGAATCGCTGCAACCGTTCGCCCTGAGCCTGTCGAAGCCTGTCCTGAGCCGGCCGCCGCAGGCGGCAGCCGAAGGGGGTCTTCCTTCTTGCTTTACGAAGGGAAAGAGAGGGCTTCGACAAGCTCAGCCCGAACGGAGACGGGTCAATCCGACTCCCGAGCGCTCTAGGCCCTGAACCGGGTTGAGGATGACGGGGCGAGGAAGGCGGAGCGCTTTCGGGGCGGCGCCGCGGTGGATCCCGGCCGTCATGCTGAACTTGTTTCAGCATCCAGGGTCGAGCCGCCGTTCGGGTGGAGAGCTGGACCCTGAAACAAGTTCAGGGTGACGGTCGGTGCGGGGGCACCCGCGAGGCAGCGCCGCCGGCTCAGAGCGCGCCGCGGGCGGGCTTCCTCAGGACGAAACCGGCACGTCCCGACGCTCGTACCAGCCCCGGCTGCGTTTGGCGATCGCCACCACCGAAAGCATCACCGGGACCTCGACCAGCACTCCGACGACGGTGGCGAGGGCCGCTCCGGATCCGATCCCGAACAGGCTGATCGCGGCGGCGACGGCGAGCTCGAAGAAGTTGGATGCTCCGATCAGTGCGGCGGGGGCGGCGACGCACCAGGCGACCCCGAACTTTCGGCTCAGCCAATAAGCGAGGCCGGCGTTGAAATAGACCTGGATGAGGATCGGAACCGCGAGCAATGCGATGACCAGGGGCTGGTCGAGGATCGCCTCGCCCTGGAGCGCGAAGAGGAGGACGAGGGTGGCGAGAAGCGCGACGAGCGAGACCGGTCCGAGCCGACCCAGGAGCGAGTCGAGGGCAGGCTGTCCGCCGCGCCCCAGGACCAGCCGCCGAAGCAATTGGGCGACGATCACCGGGACGACGATGTAGAGGATTACCGACAGGAGAAGCGTTTCCCACGGCACCGCGATCGAGGCGACCCCGAGGAGCAGCCCGACCAGGGGCGCGAAGGCGAAGACCATGATGAGGTCGTTCAGGGCCACCTGGCTCAAAGTGAAATGCGGCTCGCCCTCGCACAGGTTCGACCAGACGAAGACCATCGCCGTGCACGGAGCGGCGGCGAGCAGGATCAGGCCGGCGATATAGCTGTCGATCTGGTCCGCCGGGAGAAGGGGCCGGAACAGCCAGCCGATGAAGACCGCGGCAAGGAGGGCCATCGAGAAGGGCTTCACCGCCCAGTTGACGAACAGGGTCACTCCGACTCCGCGCATGTGCCGCCGCAGCAGCCCGAGGGCTCCGAAGTCGATCTTGAGGAGCATCGGGACGATCATCAGCCAGACCAGGATGGCGACCGGCAAATTCACGCGCGCCACTTCGGCGCCGGCGACGGCTTCGAAAAAGTCCGGGGCGGCCGCGCCGAGGGCGATTCCCACGACGATGCAGAGCGCGACCCAGATCGAGAGGTAGCGCTCGAAGGTCGTCATCCCAGGCCGTGCGGCCGGGCTGGAGTCGGATGCGGCGGTCAAGCTTCAGGCTTTCTGCCGGGCGTCGGCTTCGGCCCCGATCGAGCGGAGCTTCGACTCGAGGCTCATCCTGTCGCTCATCCGATCACCCGCAGCAGGCGACCGACGGCGCATCGGCCGCGGGCAAAGCCGGGGCGCAGCAGGTCGTAACGGACGCGTTGTCGGAGAGGGCGTCGAGGGGCGGGCTGTCGCCGTAGACGACGGCTTCCCCGTTGGTCAGGAAAGCCTCCCAGACGATTCCGTCGGGATCGGCGATCCAGCTCTTCTCGGACCGGGCGTAGCAGCAGGTGGTCGCGCCTTCCTCAAGCACCGGCCGGTCGGCGGCCTGGAGGCGGCCATAGACCTCGGCGAGCTCGTCGCCGCTCTCGACCTGGATTCCGAGATGCTCGATTCCCTTCGCGGCATGCCGGCCGGCGGAGATGGCGAAGTTCACCCGCGGGTCTTCCAGCATCCACTTGGCGTAATCGTGCTTGGTCACGGTGGGTTCGGCTCCGAACAGGGTGGAATAGAAGCCGATCGAGCGGTCGAGGTCTTCGACTCCGACATGGATGTGAAGGCGCTTCATGCGGATTTCCTTTCGGCAGGTGAGGTGAGGGCGCCGCTGGCGCAGCCCGATTCCGGTGCGCACTCGGCGCCGGCGCAGCAATTTTCGAGAAGATAGCCGATCAGCGCATTCATCGCCCCGTAGTCGGCGCTGTAGATGAGCGAGCGGTGCTGCCTCTGCTGCCGTACCAGCCCTGCGCGGCTGAGCTGGGCCAGGTGGAAGGACAAAGAGGAATTGGGAACGCCGAGCGCTTCGGCGATCCTCCCGGCCGGCATTCCCTCCGCGCCGGCCTGAACGAGCAGCCGGAACAGTGCGAGACGATGTTCCTGGGCGAGGGCGCCAAGGGCCGCGACCGCCGAGGGGGAGTTCATTTCGCGAGTCGTTTCCATGTCTCTCGAAATAAGGCATGTCCGCTCGCCCAGTCAACGGATATTTTGATCATGATCGAAATGAGCGCGCCGCCTCTTCCCACCGGCCGGCGCAGTCGGCATGACAACCAGGTGTCGGAAGGCTAAGGGCTTCGGCTCGTTGCAAGCGGAGCGCTTATGGACCCCCTCACTCGCCATAACGTCAAGGTCTCGGGCCGCGGCGAGCGGGTCATGATGTTCGCTCACGGCTTCGGCTGCGATCAGAACATGTGGCGCTTCGTCGCTCCGGCGTTCGAGGAGACCCACAAGGTCGTCCTCTTCGACCATGTCGGCTGCGGCGGGGCCGACAGCTCGGCCTATGACGGCCAACGTCACTCTGCTTTGCGGGGCTATGCCGACGACGTGGTGGAAATCGCCCGGGCGCTCGGGGTCGCGGACGGGATCTATGTGGGCCATTCGGTCAGCGCGATGATCGGGATCCTCGCCGCACGCTCCGCGCCGGAGCTGTTCGGCCGACTGGTCCTGATCGGCCCGTCGCCCTGCTATATCAACGACGGCGATTATCGAGGCGGGTTCGAGCGCTCGGACATCGAGGAGCTGATGACCTTCATGGACAGCAACTTCCTCGGCTGGTCGGCGGCGCTCACCCCGCAGATCATGGGCAATTCGGAGCGGCCGGAGCTGGCCGAGGAGCTCAACAACAGCTTTTGCCGGACCGATCCGGACATCGCCAAGCGCTTCGCCCGGGTGACCTTCCTGTCCGACAACCGGTCGGACCTGGAGGGCGTGACGGCGCCCGTACTGATCCTTCAGTGCAGCGACGACCTCATCGCTCCCGATTCGGTCGGGGCCTATGTCCACGAGCGCCTCCCGCAAAGCGCGCTGGTGAAGCTCGAAGCGACCGGACATTGCCCGAACCTCTCCGCTCCGGAGGAAACGATCGAGGCGATCCGCGCGTGGATTTGACGGAGATGACCGGCTCCAAGCTTCCCGACTTCGACGACGAAACCCTCTACGAGGATGCGCCCTGCGGCTACCTCGCCACCCGGCCCGACGGTGAGGTCATCCGGGTCAACCGGACGTTCCTGCGCTGGACCGGATATAGCGCCAAGGAGCTGCACGGGACTCGGTTCCAGGACAAGCTGACGCTCGCCGGGCGGATCTATCACGAGACCCATTTCGCGCCTCTGCTTCGGATGCAGGGCGCGATCAGCGAGCTGGCGCTCGATTTCGTCTGCAAGGACGGGGCCCGGCTTCCGACGCTCGTCAACACGGTTCAGAAAACCGACCCCGACGGGCGGCCGATCGTCAATCTCACCACGATCTTCGACGCTCGCGACCGGCGCCGGTACGAGCAGGACCTGCTCGGCGCCCGGGACTCGGCCCGGCAGGCGGCCTCCGAGCTCCAGCGGCTGAATTCGGAGCTGGAGCAGCGGATCGCCGCCGCGGTCGAGGAGCGGCTGAAGGCGGAGGACGCACTTCGCCAGGCGCAGAAGATGGAGGCCATCGGCCAGCTCACCGGCGGAGTGGCTCACGATTTCAACAATCTTCTGACCCTCGTGATCGGAGGGCTGGACCTGATCGACCGGCAGCTTCCGTCGCAGCCACCGGGGCCCGGAACGGAGCGGATCCGCCGCGCGCGCGACGCCGCGATGGAGGGCGCCCGGCGGGCGGCGAAGCTCACCCAGCACCTTCTCGCCTTCGCCCGGCGCCAGCCGCTCCAGCCGAAGCTGCTCGAGATCAACCGGCTGATCCGCGAGATTTCGGACATGCTTCGCCGAACCCTGGGCGAGCAGGTCGAGCTCGAGGCGGTGCTCGGCGGCGGATTATGGAATGTCGAGGCGGATCCGGTGCAGCTCGAAAACGCGATCCTGAACCTCGCGGTGAACGCCCGCGACGCGATGGGGGCGGGCGGCAAGCTGACGATCGAGACCCACAATGCAAGCCTCGACGATTCTTATGTCGAGGGCATACCGGAGGGCCTTAGGCCCGGCCAATATGTCATGATCGCGGTCAGCGACACCGGTTGCGGGATGGCGCTCGACACCCAGGCCAAGGTCTTCGAGCCTTTCTTCACGACCAAGGAGGTCGGCAAGGGCACCGGCCTCGGGCTGAGCCAGGTCTACGGATTCGTCCGGCAGAGCGGCGGGCATGTCCGGATCTACAGCGAGCTGGGAGTGGGGACGAGCGTCAAGATCTACCTTCCCCGCGCCCGCGCAGGAGTCAAGGCGGAACGGCGGGAGTCGAACGTCGAGCCGACTGCGATCCGGGGCGACGAAAGAATCCTGCTCGTCGAGGATCACGAGGACCTGCGCGAGCATGTCGCCGGGATCCTCGCCGACCTCGGCTATCAGGTCACGGCCACGGCCGACGGGCCCTCGGCTCTGGCGGCGATCGAAGAAGGCTCCGATTTCGACCTTCTCCTGACCGATGTGATCCTGCCCGGAGGAATGAACGGCCGCCAGATCGCGACCCGGGCCCTGCAGCTTCGGCCGAGGCTGAAGGTGCTTTTCATGACCGGCTATACTCAGAACGCGATCGTCCACGACGGCCGGCTGGATGCGGGCGTCGCGCTCATCAGCAAGCCCTTCACCTACGACCAGCTCGGAGCGAAGGTCCGGGCCCAGCTCGACGGCCTGTCGGTTTCCTTCGCGACTTAGGCCGAATCGACATTCATGGGCAGGCATCCTTCTCCTCTCCCGCGGAAAGCGGGAGAGGGATAGTCTGACTTGAAGCAACTTTTGTGCGGTGCAGCACGTTGACCTTGGGAAGCCGCTTCGGCCCTCCCCTCGAAATATGAGCATGTCCATGAGCAAAGTCCCGATCTCCGTTCGCCTGCGCGGCGCAAAATCCTCCGGCGGCAGCGCATCGCTTTGGAAATGGGGCGCCGGCGCGGCCGGTGCGGCGGCGGTGGGCGCTGCGGCGTTCAACGCGGTCCGCGCCCGGCGGGCGGAGGAGTCCAATCCGCCGCTCGGAAGCTTCATCCAGGTCGACGGCGTTCGACTCCATTATCTGGAGCGGGGGAGCGGGCCGCTCGTCGTGCTTCTCCACGGCAACGGAACGATGATCCAGGATTGGCTCGCTTCCGGAGTGCTCGACGCGCTCGCTTCGACCAATCGGGTGATCGCCTTCGATCGGCCGGGCTTCGGCCACAGCGAGCGGCCCAGGAGCTCCATCTGGACTCCGGCGGCCCAGGCCCGGCTGATCGCGGCTGCGCTCGAGACGATGGGGCCCGGTGGGGAGCTGGGCGGCGCGACGATCGTCGGCCACAGCTTCGGAACCATGGTGGCGGCGGAGATCGGCCTCAACCACCCGGAGGCCGCTTCCTCGCTCGTCCTCATCGGCGGCTATTACTATCCTTCGGCCCGGGTCGATGCCGCACTGGCCGCACCGCAGGCCCTTCCCGGGATCGGGGACGCGATCTCCTACACCGTCTCGCCTTTCCTCGGAGCGGCGATGAAGCCGGGCATGGAAGCGCAGATGTTCGGGCCGGCGCCGGTCTCCGCGGGGTGGAAGGCGGATTTCCCGTTCGAGATGACGTTGCGCCCGTCGCAGCTCCGGGCGGCGGCGGCGGAGGCCGCTTTGATCGTGCCGGCCGCGGCGTCGCTTGCGCCGCGCCTGAGCGGGCTCGGCATGCCTGTGACACTGATCGCCGGGGCCGGCGACAAGGTGGTGAGCACCGCCGACCAATCGGAGCGCCTGGCCGGGACGCTGGACCGGAGCGAGCTCCTGGTCGTCGAAGGCGCGGGCCACATGGTCCATCACACGGCGTGGGAAGCGGTGATCTCCGCCATCCGCGCTGCCTCGAAGAAGCGGTAACGCGCAAAGCCTCTGCGGGTATCTCGCCTCGCGATCACCACCGTCATTGCGAGGAGTGAAGCGACGAAGCAATCCAGCGGGCCTCTGAGGCCGCACTGGATTGCTTCGCTGCCGCGCGCAATGACGAGGAAGGGCCGGCGCCCTGTCGGACGCCGGCCCCGGGGCCTCAGGCCGCGACGTTTCGGCGCATCAGGGTCGCCAGCCGGTCCTTCACGGCCAGCCTGAGCTTCTTCAGCCGAAGCAGCTTGAGGCTGTCGGGAAGGCGGCGGCCGAGCTCGTCCATGATGGCGTCGTCGAGGCGGCGGTGGATGTGCGTGAGTCTGTAGGCTGTGGATGACATGGTCGTTCTCCAGCAAGAAGGGTGCCCGCGCGCGGAGCGCGGGGATCGGTTCCGAGTGGCCGCGAAGCGCGGCGGCTCAGGAGGCTGGAGGCGCTCTTGCCCGATAGGAGGCGGTTGAAGGCCGTTGGGCGGCGGCTCGGTCGGCGGGCCGAAATCCGGCGGCCGGCCGGGTTTCGAGCGTTTCGGTGACGACGGCCGGACCGAAGGGAAAAGTGGCCGGGCCGCCTGCCGAGTCCCGCCCTTCGTCGTCGAGCGGGTTTCGGATCCCGGAGGCGAGAAATGCGGTCGCCGGGTTGTGGCGGCTGGATCCGAGGCGGGTCGAAGGTCCGCGAAGGTCGGCTCCGGCGGCGGCGGTGGCCGAACCCATGAACAGGCTCAACAGGATCAGGAGGGCCGCGAATGGCCCCTTCCGAACTCGATCCTGTGCCGTGTTCCGCACCCCTGGAACCTCCCGTACCGTCCCATCGAGATAAGCTAAGCGCGGCCGAAAACAAGCGGGGCGGCGGACGATCATGCGCAGAGGTATAGCCCCTCCCCTGCGGGACCTTTGCATAACCCCTGCGAAGCGCTCGGAATCAAAGCCCCTCCCCTTCAGGGGAGGGGTTGGGGTGGGGAATGTGGGCGAGAATGTTCGCTGAGGCCGGTGAAATGAGCAGACAGCCCCCACCCTCAGCGACCCGCAGGCGGGTCGCTCACCCCTGAAGGGGAGGGGCTAAGGCCGGCGACTTATGCAAAGGTCCGAAAAGAAAGGGGCGCCCGCCTCGTCGGCGGACGCCCCTCTTCGCTGCCTGCGTGACAGCAACTCGGAATCGGCTCAGAGGCCGTTCGCGAGGTTGGTGTCGGGCGCGTTGGTGTTCGCGTCCACCTGCATCAGCATGTTCTCGGTCGACGCGTTGGTCGATGCGTTGGCGTCCATTCCGCCGGCGGCGTCCATGCCGTTCATCGACGCGTTGGAGTCCATCATCATATTGTCGTCCATCATCAGATTGTCGGTGGTGAGGGCGGTATTCTCCGCCGACGTGCCGCTATCGCCGCTGCCGCAGGCGGAAAGGGCGAGGGCCACGGTGGCCAGTGCAATCATGCGCATCAATTCCTCCATTATATGTGCCGCCACAACGCAGCATCTTCGTCTTGGCTCCGTGCCGTCGTTCAGCTCCAGGTCGCGAGCGGCGGAAGGCTCATCAGGATGGCGTCGACATTGCCGCCGGTCTTCAGCCCGAACAGGGTGCCTCGATCGTAGACGAGGTTGAACTCGGCGTAGCGGCCCCGCCATTCGAGCTGCTTCGCCCGGTCCGTCGAATCATAAGGCGTCGCCATCCGCCGCCGCACCAGCCTTGGGAAGATGTCGAGAAAGGCCTCGCCGACGTCGCGGGTGAAGGCGAAATGGGCGTCGAACGCGCCTTCGAGATGGTCGTAGAAGATCCCGCCCACCCCGCGATGAACCCCGCGATGGGGAATGTAGAAATAGTCCTCCGCCCATTTCGAGAAGCGCGGATAAAAGGTCGGGTCGTGGGCGGCGCAGGCGGCGCGAAGGCGGGCGTGGAAGTCGGCCGTGTCCTCCTCGTAGGGGATTGGCGGGTTGAGGTCCGCCCCGCCTCCGAACCAGCGCTTGGTGGTGACCAGGAAGCGGGTGTTCATATGCACCGCCGGAACGTGCGGATTGGCCATGTGGGCGACGAGGCTGATCCCGGTGGCGAAGAAGCGCGGATCCTCGCTCGCCCCGTGGATGGTGGCCGCGAAATCCTCGCTGAACCGCCCGGCCACGGTGGAAACGTTGACCCCGACCTTCTCGAACACCCGGCCCTTCATCAGCCCGCGAACCCCGCCGCCGCCGGGCGAACCGTCCGGGTCCAGGCGCTGCCAAACGGTGTAGTCGAAGCATGCCTCGCTGCCGCACTCGCGCTCGATCGCCTCGAACTCGGCGCAGATCCGGTCCCGAAGGCTCTCGAACCAGGTCCGGGCTTCTTGCTGTTCTTCGTCGAGCTCGATCATCTCCGCCCGATGCCGCCCGGCGCGGCCGGTTGCAAGGGCGCTCGCCGAACGCTCCGAGCGGCGGCTGGCTCGACCCGTCCGGCGCATTCACAAAAGGGGCGGGGGAACGCGGGGTGTCCTGGGCGGTTGGGGGATGGACGGCGGCCGCGATCCGGCCGCCCAGATCGATTCGACCTGATGGAGACCAGCCATGACCGCAGATTCCACGACCCGAGATTCAACCTCGTCCCTCGCCACGGGCGCGGGCGCGACCACCGCGACTCCCACCACGACCGGCGGCGCCGTCACCGGCGTCGGCGCCGGCACGAGCACCGGAATGAGCGCCGGCGGCGGCGCCGGCGGCTACCGCCCGGAGGAGTGGCGGGAAGTCCCTGCTTCCACCCACCGTGAGATCGAGGTCGTCGATACCCGACCCAGCGCGACCATGGTCGCCGGCGCCGCGATCGCCGGCGCCCTCGTCGGAGCGGCAGTGCCTTTCATGCTCGCGAGCCGGGCGTCGGGCTCGACTCGATCGGAGAGCACCACCGTCGAGGAATCGGTGATCATCAACCGTCCGCCGCACCAGATCTACGACTTCTGGAGGGACTTCACCAACCTGCCGCAGTTCATGGACAACATCGAGTCGGTGACGAAGATCAACGAGGTTCGCTCGCACTGGAAGATCAAGGCCCCGGCCGGAACCAGCGTCGAGTTCAACAGCCTCGTCACCGAGGACATTCCTGGCCGCCTCATCGCCTGGAAGTCCGAGGAAGGCGCGACCGTCCCCAATCGCGGCCGGGTCGAGTTCATCGAGACCTCCTCGGGCGGCGGCACCAACGTGCGCGCCACCATCTCCTACGATCCGCCGGCGGGCGCCCTCGGCCGGGTCGTCGCCAAGCTTTTCCAGAGGGAGCCCGGGGTCCAGGCCCGGCAGGACCTCGACCGGCTCAAGCAGCTCCTCGAGAGGTAGGATGATCGGGGGACGGTCGCGAGGCCGTCCCCCGATTTTTCTCCGCCGTCATCCTGACTTGTTTCCGAATTCAGGCAAAGCCTCTCGATAGACCCCTCGCGAAGCGAAAACCCTTTCCTACGTTGCGCCTTCGTGCCTTCCCTAAAAAAACAGGCTTCCTCAGCCGTCGATCCTCAGGAAGCGGCGCTCGACCGGGTGCAATGCCTCGGCTGCAGCCGGCGCATCCGGCGCCAGTCTGGAACGGTGTACTCGACTGTCCTTCGAGAGAAGTCGCCACGCGCAAGAGCGCAACGTAGCAGAACAGGCCTGCCTCTCCGCCGGCAGGCCCATTCCCGAAACCGGTGTCTACCCTGCGCCCCGCCTAGGATCTGCCCCCGCGGCGCGAACCTCCGCGGGTCATCGGGTCCGGCTTCGGGGGAGGAGTCCAGCCTTCCGGAGGCGTGACCCGCTGCTGGCTGGTGCCGAGCCCCATCCGCCCCGGCTGCTGACGGATCAGCCCGGAGGAGTCCGCCTTTTCCGCCTCCTCCCTGCTCGCCCCGCCTCGGATCATCGCAATCCGGTCGCGAAGGCGCTTCGCCTCCTCGAAGTCCATGGCTTCCGCCGCCGCCTCCATCCGAAGGCGCAGTTCGCCGATCTCGTCGCTCATCCCGCTCGAACGCTCGACGCGGGAGATCGGCTCACGAGTCCAAAGACGTCGAAGGGCCGAATGACGAGGAGGATGGTCTCGCCGGCGCGTTAACCAGGCCACATCCCCGTCTGCCTAATCGCCTCGGCAAGCCCGATCCCCGCCGCCACGGCGAGATTGAGCGAGCGCGTCCCCGACGCCTGCGGGATCCGCACCCTGAGGTCGGCCCGTGCGTGCACCGCCTCCGGCGCGCCGCGGCTTTCGGAGCCGAACAGGAGGGTGTCGTTGGCCTCGAACCGCGCCTCGGGCAGGGCCATCGCGCCCGCCGCCGTCGTGAACAGCACCAGCCGCCCCGGCAGCCGGGCCTCGAACGCCTCCCAGCCCGAGTGGCGGATCAGCGCCGCCATCTCCGCATAATCCATCCCGGCCCGCTTCAGCGCCCGGTCCGAGAATGGAAAGCCGCAGGGCTCGACGATGTCCACGGGCACTGCGAGGCATGCGGCGAGGCGAAGGATGGTGCCGACATTGCCGGCCTGGTCGGGCTGGTGGAGGGCTAGGCGCATGGCGCCGTCATTGCGAGGTGCGAAGCCCCGACGCAATCCGGCCCGGTCGACCCGCCGGCCGCCGCCCGCCCCAATGCCTCGAGGTTATTTCCTGCGCAACTGCGCCTCAGCCTGCCTTATCCCGCTGAGGCGTCGGGCTTAGCTCGTTGCCAAGTGCGGAAACTTATAGGGAACCACTAGGAAACCTCTTTGTTATCTCCTATGTCTAACGCGAACATAGAGGAACATAAAAATGAACTATCTTCTCAAGCCCCTGCTGGCGACGACCGCTCTGGCGGCCTCGCTCGCCCCGGTCGCGCTCGGCGCCCAGACCCCTCCGGCGCCGCCCGCCGACGCCCCGGCGCCCGCGGAAGCCGCGCCCGGCGCGATTCTCGACGAAGCCGAGGCGCTCGCCGTCGACGCCAAGCATTATGCGACGGAATATGGAGTATCATTCGACGAGGCGGTCCTTCGGCTGACCACGATGATCTACGGCACCGGCGCTGCCAAGGACGCCGCGGCGGCGGAAGGGACCGATCTCGCCGGCCGATATTTCGACAACAATGCCGCCGAATTCGGTCTCGTCGTCTCGACCAGGAAGGCGCAGGCGGCGCCCAAGACCCTGTCCTTCACCCCGCGCACCAAGGAGAATTACGGCCGCCTGACCGCCGAGAGCCGGCGGGCACGCAACGAGCAGCGCAAGGCGGGCCGGCAGATCGCGAAGCTGTCCGAGGCCGAAGTGGCCAAGGCCGAGGACGTGCTTGGCAAGCCGGTCGCCCTCAAGGTCCGCTACAAGGTCGGCCAAGCGCACAGCCTTGTCGAACTCAGTCAGGCGGTCGACGCCTTGTCCGCTTCGGGCGCCTCGATTCCCGGTTTCCAAATGGCCTTCGTCGACGAGATGAATTCGAGAGTGTCGATCCTGACCAAGGCGAAGCTCACCGACGCCCAGGCTCGGGAAGTGAGGCAGAAGGTCAAGGTGCCTGTGGAATTCGAATTCACGCCGACCGGGCTGGTGCAGGTCGCCAACATGCGCGGAGGAAGCAAATTATACTTTGGTCCTACCGACACCTCGGCCAGTTCGCGCGCTTGCATGACCTCGTTCGGAGTCCGCCACGGCTCGATCACGACCTCGACCGGGGCGGCGATGACCGGCATGATGACCGCAGCCCACTGCACCAGCGCGTTCAACGTCATCGCTGACGACGGCCGCAACTACACGCTGACCCATGGGCCTGCCGACGACACCCGGGGCGGCCTTCAAGAAACGGACATCATGTTCGTCCACGGAACCAACAACAATCCGGTCGGCCTCGGCACCTTCTACTATGACGGCACGACCAATTTGCGGGCGGTGTCCGGCGCCATGTCGCGCGGCGGCACCGCGGTCGGCGGCGGCACCTGGAACTCGGTGCCGGCCGGCTCCCCGGTGGGGAGCTATGTCTGCCACCTCGGGCAAACCTCCCCCGGAAGCACGGCGAGCGTGCAGAGCTGCGGTGAAGTCATCTCGGTGACCGCGGCGCAGGACACGGGCGGGAATGCGACCCAGAATGGCGGCTATTTCGTCATGGTCCGCAACACCCAGTCCGGCAAGGGAACGGTGCGCACCAGCGGCTCCGGAACCCTGCGCTGCTACAGGGGCGACAGCGGCGGACCCTGGTTTGCCGGCACGGTAGCCTATGGGGCGATGTCCTCTTGCGCGTGGGCGGACGTTATTGATGGCAGTCAAGCCGCCTGGTCGGTGTATACCAGCACCGATTACTACCATTGGACCGGAGCATCCATCATTGTCCCGTAAACTCAACCTCGCCGTCCTTGCCCTTGTCGCGCAGGGCTGTCAGCAACCGGAGCAGGGCCTGGGGAATTTTCCCCAGGCCACTGCCTCTCCAGGTCAAACTGCCTCTCAAGGTCAAACTGCCTCTCAAGGTCAACGAGCCATGTCGAAACCGGCGCCGCCAGCGACTGGCATCCGACTGTCCTACAGGGGCGTGGGAGCGCCGTCGCGCCAGGGGCCGGTGGGCGGGGCGGCCGCCCTGTTCAGCGGGGTGCTGTCCCGCCTCGGCGGCTGCCTCGTCGTCACCGCGCCCAACGGGGTCCGGGTCCAGCCCGTGTTCCCAGCGGGCAAGGCGGTCTGGAACGAGTCGTCGGGCACGCTGCGCTTCGCGGGCAAGACCTATCGCCCAGGCGACCGGATCCTGCTTGGCGGCGGTGGGATCACCTCGCCCTCGGCCTATGCCCGCGAAACCGGAGTGAAGATCGCGACTTGCCCGGAGCGCAATCTCTGGGCCGTGGTCGCCTAGAGCGTCGGACGCCGGGTCTGCACCGTCCGTCATGCCGAATGACGATTCAATCCAGGCGCCCGACACTACGGCGTTTGATTTCGAGGGGAGCTGACTGGCTTTTTTTCATCCACCCGATCCGACCTACCTCCAGCCGCTGGCGTTGGATGGCCGGCGCCGGACCGGGCGGGCGCGTCCGCCGAACGACTTCGTCATCGCTAGGAGCGAATCGACGACGCGATCCAGCCGGGTCCGGGTCGACGACGCTGCGCTGGATTGCTCCGCCGCGCTCGCAATGAACGAGTCGGCGGCTCCCGTTTAAAATCGCTGTTGGCAAACCCGCGCCCACCCGTCTATCAGGCGCGCCAAGCCGCTCAGGGGAGGCTTTCCTCTCCCCTTGACGCGGCGCTGCGCGGGCACTTCCTTCCCGGGCATTCCTGTTCGAAGCGCTGAAGGACATTATGGCGACGGTTGAACATAGCGACGGGACTCCGGGCTCGGGCCCGGACGGCGCGTCCGATGCGGGCGCCAGTGGCGATTTGCGCCGGCGCGACTTCATCAACATCGCGGCGGTGAGCGTCGCCGGGGTCGGTGCGGCCGTCACGCTCTTTCCGCTCGTCAACCAGATGAACCCGTCGGCGGACGTGCTCGCGCTCGCCTCGATCGAGGTCGACGTGTCGGCGATCCAGCCGGGCCAGGCGATCAAGACCATCTTCCGCAAGCAGCCGCTCTTCATCCGCCACCTGACCCCGCCCGAGATCGCGGCGGGGATGCAGATGCCGGGCGACCTTCGGGACCCGCAGTCGCTCGCCGACCGGACCGAGGCGGGCAAGCCGCAATGGCTGATCACCATGGGCGTCTGCACCCATCTCGGCTGCGTCCCGCTCGGAGCCGCGGAAGGGGAGAATAAGGGCGATTTCGGCGGCTATTTCTGCCCCTGTCACGGCTCTCATTACGACTCGGCCGGCCGGATCCGCCGGGGCCCCGCCCCCAAGAATCTCGAGGTTCCGGCCTACAAGTTCACGTCCGACACCGTCGTGACCGTCGGCGAGGAGGCATAAGATGAGCTTCCCCTGGGCAGAAGAATATCGTCCCAAGAACGGCTTCACGCGCTGGATCGACCAGCGTCTGCCGCTTCCGCGCCTGGTCTACGGCGCCGTCGGCGGCGGCTATCCGGTGCCGCGCAACCTCAACTATTTCTGGAACTTCGGGGTCCTCGCGGGCATCGCGCTGATGATCCAGATCGTCACCGGGATCATCCTGGCGATGCATTACGTCCCTTCGGACGCCCAGGCCTTCCGGTCGGTCGAGCACATCATGCGCGACGTCAACCAGGGCTGGCTGCTTCGCTACCTGCACGCCAACGGCGCCAGCTTCTTCTTCATCGTCACCTACATCCACATCTTCCGCGGCCTCTATTACGGTTCGTACAAGGCGCCGCGCGAGCTGGTATGGATGCTCGGGCTCGTCATCCTTCTTCTGATGATGGCGACGGCCTTCATGGGCTACGTCCTGCCCTGGGGGCAGATGAGCTTCTGGGGCGCCAAGGTGATCACCGGTCTGTTCGGGGCGATTCCGCTGGTCGGAGAGCCGGTCCAGACCTGGCTGCTCGGCGGCTTCGCTCCCGACCAGGCGACCCTGAACCGCTTCTTCTCGCTCCATTATCTGCTTCCGTTCGTGATCGCCGGGGTCATCATCCTCCACATCTGGGCGCTTCACATCCCGGGCTCGAGCAATCCCACCGGAGTGGACGTCAAGAGCGCTCAGGACACCGTGCCCTTCCATCCTTATTATACGGCGAAGGACGGCTTCGGGCTGGGCGTCTTCCTGATCCTGCTCGCGGCGGTGACCTATTTCGCGCCCAATTATCTGGGCCATGCCGACAATTACATCCCCGCCAACCCGCTCTCGACGCCCTCGCACATCGTCCCCGAATGGTATTTCTGGCCCTTCTACGCGATCCTCCGGGCGTTCACGGTCGACTTCATCCTGGAGGCCAAGCTGTGGGGCGTGCTCGCCATGTTCGCGGCGATCCTGCTCCTCTTCTTCCTCCCCTGGCTCGATCCGTCGCCGGTCCGCTCGGGCAATTACCGGCCGCGCTTCAAGCAGTTCTTCTGGATCCTGATGATCGACATCGTGATCCTGGGATGGTGCGGAGGCCTCCCGGCGGAAGAGCCGTACGTCATGATCAGCCAGGTCGCGACGATCTATTACTTCGCACATTTTCTCATAATCCTTCCGATCCTGAGCTGGACGGAAAAGACTCTGCCGCTGCCCAACTCGATCTCGGAATCGGTGCTTCACGGGGAGGAACGGGAATCGGCGCCGATCGACCTTTCCGGCGCCCGGCCGGCCACCGCGGCTGAATAAGGGAAAGACGACACATGGTCCGCCTGCTCGGCATCCTCCTCGGCCTTGGCTTCGTGCTGGTCACCGCCGTGTCGCTCGGCTGGGGCGTCTACGCCTATATCACCGAAGAGCATCACGAGAGCGTCGAGCACGCCTTCCACCTGGAGGCGGAGCATGTCTCCTTCTCGTTCGACGGCCCCTTCGGCAAATATGACCGGCAGCAGCTCCAGCGCGGCTTCCAGGTCTACAAGGAGGTCTGCGCCTCCTGCCACGGTCTGAGCTTCGTCGCCTTCCGCAACCTCGCGGATCTCGGCTACCAGGAGGCGGAGATCAAGGCGGTCGCCGACAAGTGGCAGATCGAGGTTCCCGCGGTAGATCCGAAGACCGGGGAAGCGAGCACCCGCAAGGCGCTCCCGGCCGACTATTTCCCCAATCCCTATCCCAACGAGGTCGCGGCCCGCGCCGCGAACAACAATGCGCTTCCGCCGGACCTGTCGCTGATCACCAAGGCGCGCCACGGCGGTCCGGCCTATATCGCCTCGCTGCTCACCGGCTACCGCGATGCCCAGACCTATCGGACCAAGGAGGGCAAGGCGCTTCCGGCCGAGTCCCGTCCGGGGCAGGGGCTCTACTTCAACCCCTATTTCCCCAACCTCAACATCGCCATGCCGCCGCCGCTGCGCGACGACCAGGTAACCTATGCGGACGGCACCAAGGCCAGCGCCGGCCAGATGTCCGCGGACGTCAGCGCCTTCCTCGCCTGGACCGCCGAGCCTAAGCTCGAGAATCGCAAGTCGGCGGGCTGGGCGGTGCTGCTCTTCCTGCTCTTCGCCACCGTGCTGGCCTATCTTGCCTACCAGAACATCTGGCACGGCGGAGCCAGCCGCAAGGTCCGGAAGACGGGTCCGCTCGATCCGGTGAACATGGCCAAGAGCGACGAGGCCAAGCGCGACGCCGGGATTGCGGGCTGACGGCCAGAGGCCGTCATTGCGAGGAGCCCTTCGACGCCGCCTGCGGCGGCGCTCAGGATCAACTGCCGCTACGCGGAAGCGACGAAGCAATCCAGCGGGCCTCCGACGTAGCACTGGATTGCTTCGCTTCGCTCGCAATGACAGGGGGTAGAGCTCGATGACTGCCCCCAATGAGGATCTCAAGGCTCTGATCCGGACCATCCCGAATTTCCCCAAGCCCGGGATCCAGTTCCGCGACGTCACCACCCTGCTCCTCGACGCCCGCGGCTTCGCCGCGTCGATCGAGCGGCTGGCGGCCCTCGTTTCCGAACCCCCCGACCTCGTCGCCGGAATCGAGGCTCGCGGCTTCGTGGTCGCGGCGGCGCTGGCGCAGCGGCTCGGGGCCGGCCTCCTCCTCGTCCGCAAGGACGGCAAGCTGCCCGGAGCGACGATCGCCGAGGATTACGCCCTGGAATATGGCACCGACCGGCTCGCCGTCCACGTCGACGCCTGCGCTCCGGGCGCCAGGGTCCTGCTCGCCGACGACCTCCTCGCCACCGGCGGAACCGCGCTCGCCGCGGCGCGCCTGCTTCGACGGGCCGGAGCCGAGGTGACGGCGGCGGTCTTCATAATCGACCTGCCTGAGCTCGGCGGCTCGGCCCAGCTGCGCGAAGCCGGCATGAAGGTGCACACGCTGGTGGAGTTCGAGGGCGACTGATCCGTCGCCCCAGCGAAGGCTGGCGCCTCGGCGGGTGAAAGGCACCTGCGTTCTTCATCCTCAGGGGACCCCAGCCTTCGCGGGACCTTTGCATAACCCTTGCGAAGCGCTCGGAATCAAAGCCCCTCCCCTTTAGGGGAGGGGTTGGGGTGGGGAATGTGGGCGAGAATGTTCGCTGATGCCGGTGAAATGAGCAGACAGCCCCCACCCCAACCCCTCCCCTGAAGGGGAGGGGCTAAGGCCCGGCGACTTATGCAAAGCTCTCGCCTTCGCTGGGGTGACGACCGTCCGTCATCCTCATCCTCACCGGAACCGTTTGCTTTCCAAAGGGTTAACGGGTTCAGCGACGGTTCACGCCAGAAGGCGGATCTTCCGGGCCGTCAGCGCCTTTTCGGGAGAGTCGCTTATGTCCCTTATTCGCCTTCGCAACGTCGCACTCATTCTCACCGCCGGCCTGGGCCTTTCGGCCTGCGGCTATGACCGTTACGGCTATGGTTATGGCGGGGTCTCGGTCGGCTACGGCAGTGCCGGCTATTACGATCCTTATTACGGCGACCAATATGGCGGCGGCTACTCCGATCCCTGGTACGGCTGGTACGGCAATTATTATTATCCGGGCTACGGGATCTACGTCTACGACAATTACCGTCGCGCCCACCGCTGGAACGACGATCACCGGCGCTATTGGGAAGGCCGCCGCAGCCGCTACGGCGGTCGCAACTGGAACGATCGACGCTGGGAGCGCTGGGACGGCTGGGACCGCAACGACCGGCGCGAATGGCGCCAGGATCGCGGCGAATGGCGCGAGGACCGGCGCGAGATGCGCGGCAATTACCGCGACTACCAGCAGGACCGGCGCGGCGACCGGACCGAGTTCCGAAACGAGCGGGTCCAGGATCGCGAAGCGCTTCGCAACGGCACCGTCACCCGCGAGCAGTTCCGCCAGGACAGGCAGCAGGACCGGCGCGAGTTCCGCCGCGAGGGCCGCCAGGATGCTCGCGGGCTGCGCCGCGAGAATCGGCGCGACCGTCGCGACTGACGACTCCACGTCGGCACGCCGCCGCGACCCGTTCGGGCTGAGCTTGTCGAAGCCCTCTCCTTCTTTCGTGCGGGAGGAAGGAAGGCCCTTCGACCGGCTCAGGGCGAACGGGGGTGGGGCATTCAGGCCCCGGCGCTTTCCGGCCGCCGCCTTATCAGCACGATGGACGTGAAGGTCATCACCGGGACTCCGTCCTGGTTGCTGACCACCGTCGCCGAGCGGAAGGAGCCGAGCTCCGGCTTGCTTCGCGACGGGGTCTTTTCAATTACCGTGCTTCGGACGGTGAGCGTGTCGCCCGGATAGACGGGCTTCAGCCACCGCAGCTCGTCGACCCCGGGTGAGCCGAGACCGGCCTGTTCGTCCTTCACGACGTAGCGGGCGATCACCGCCATCGTCATCGCGCAGGTATGCCAGCCGCTGGCCGCGAGCCGCCCAAAATGGGTGCGGGCCGCGGCCTCGTCGGACAGGTGGAAGGGCTGGGGGTCGAACTTCCGGGCGAAGTCGAGCACCTCGTCGCGAGTGACCTCATAGCTCCCGAACTCGGTCTCGCGCCCGATTTCGAGGTCCTCGAAATAGATCATCGCATACTCCCGTCATCCCGGCGGAAGCCGGGACCCCGGCGAGACCCGCCGAGACTTCTTGTGCTGAGGTCCCGGCTTTCGCCGGGAGGACGGGCGAGTCAACCGCCCCGTTCGCGCCCGGTCCGGCCCACTGCCGGTCGAAACAGGGCGAAGCGGCCCCGACCGGCCCTCAAGGTGAAAAGTGTGTCACCGGCGCACCACTAAATGGTTTCGATTGTGTCGCTCCGGCAACATTCATCTTGCGTTCAATCCGACGATGGAAAAGAACGGTTCATCGCAGCCGTCGCTGCGACGAGTTTAGGGAATGAAGAGATGTTGACGACGATCCAAGGTGGCCGGAGCTATCCCCATGATCCGGCCCTGCGCGGTTTCCAGGTGCTCTATCATCCGGGCGAGGCCAATCGCTGCCCGGCATGCGGACGCAGCCATTGGTATATCGGCCGTCTGTCCGCCGAGTGCGGCTTCTGCGGCACCGCCCTGGCCCTGGCCGAGACGGCGCGCACCGGCGCAGGCCTGTTCGTCACGACCCACCCGGCCCGCCAGGACGTCTGGGACGAGGCGGCCTGACTTCGACGCCCAGCGGAGGCTGGGCCCCGGCGGGTGATATGCGCTGCGGTTTTCACCCCCTGGGGCCCCAGCCGGAGTTTATCCTGAGCGCCGCCGCAGGCGGCGTCGAAGTGCTGGGGCGACGGTTCAGTCCCAGCCCTCCGGCCAGGGGAGCGGGAAGAAGGACCGGAACCGCCGGGCTTCGTCCACAGCCCTCGCGAAGGATGGCCGGGCGCGAAGCCGTCCGTAATAGGCCTCCAGCCGCGGACGCCTTTCGAAGGGCCGGACCATGTGGGCGTAGAACAGGGCGGGGGCCGCGCCGCAATCGGCCAGGGTGAAGCTGTCGCCGGCGATCCAGGTCTGCCCCTCGCTCAGCGCATCCTCGAGGAGATCGTAGGCTCGCTCGATCAGGACCCCGGCTTCCTCGACTCCATGGGGGTCGCGGGCGCCATCCGGACGGAAGCGGTCGCCCACGGCCTTCTGCAGCGGCAGCTCGACATATTGGTCGAAGAAGCGGTCCCACAGACGCGCCTTCATCGCCGAGTCCGGATCCAGCGGCACGAGTGGCGGCGGCCCGGCATGGACCCGGTCGAGATATTCGACGATCAGGCTCGATTCCGGCACCGTCCTGTCCCGCGCCTCGTCGCGGAGCACCGGGAACTTGGCCATCGGCCAGAGTTGGGCGAGCGCCGCTCTCTGGTCGGGATCGGACAGGTCCACCACCGCCTTCTCGAAGGGCACCTCGCGCTCATAAAGGGCGACCAGCACCTTCTGACAGAAGGAGGAGAAGGGGTGGTAGTGGAGCATGAGGGTCATGGGGAAGGTGTCCGCCACCCATCGCGACGTGTCAACGCTGCCGACTCCCCCTCCCTGGAAGGGAGGGGCCAGGGGTGGGTCCGCCGAAGGCGGCCGAAACTCCGTGTCCGCAAAGTCTCGCTTCGCTCGCCTACCCACCCCCAGCCCCTCCCTTGCAGGGAGGGGGTTCACGGAGATTCGGAACGCCTGCGCAACCGGAGCGTTGGCGTGCCAAGTCGTTCAGAGGATGGCGCTTTTCCGCTGTCATCATAAATCGTGGAGCAACGCCATGAGTAGCGGCCGGCTCGTCATCCTCCTCTCGGCCTCCTCGCTGGTCCTTTCGGGCTGCGTCCAGACCCGCCAGATCGCCGATGTCGAGTTCGAGCCTCCGCAGGGCGATTACAGCCTGATCGTCATGCGCCCCGATGTGACCGTCGGGCTCGTCACCGCCGGCGGAATGGTCGAGCCGAGGGCCGACTGGACGGAGAAGGCTCGGGCCAATCTGCTAAAGGCGCTGGCCGAGCAGCAGGCCGGCCGGGGTGGAAAGACCCGCATCTTAGAGACCCGCGGCGGAATAGCGGGCGTGGACGAGCGGCGGGTGGCCGATCTCGAGCGGCTCCACGCAGCGGTCGGCAATTCGATCGCGCTCCACAAATATATGGGCGCCGATCTCCCGACCAAGCGCCGCCGCGGGATCGACTGGACTCTCGGCGCCGAGGCGGTGGAGTTCGGCAGGGCCACGGGCATGGACTACGCCCTCTTCCTCCACGCCGAGGACAGCTTCGCGTCGACCGGCCGGGTGGCGCTCCAGGTGCTGGGGATCGCCGGCTGCTTCGTCGGCTTCTGCGCGCCCCAGGGCGGCGGCGGCCAGTCCGCTTACGCCTCGCTGGTCGACCTGCGCACCGGCGAGGTCGCCTGGTTCAACGTCCTCCAGACCCAGAGCATGATGCCGGGCGTCGGCTTCGGCGACATCCGCACGCCCGAGGGGGCCGCCCAGATGGTCGAGCGGCTGCTCGGCCGGATGAAGGCCGGGCGCTACGTCAGGGCCAGGCGGTGAGCGTCGCTCTCACCCGGCGGTCCGTCCTCGGCGCCTTCGGCTGCGCCTGCTGCCTTGGAACGGTCGGCGCCGCGCAGGCTCGGATCCCGCCGCGCTCGATGAAGCCGCTGATCGGCCCCGGCCATCGCCCGACCGCCAAGGACGAGCAGGGCATGTGGCAGCAATTCGAACGGGTCGAGCAGGAGATCGCCGGGTCCAACCTGCTCCTGCAGGATCCGAAGCTCGCTTCCTATTTGGGCAGCCTCGCCGAAAGGGTCGGAGGCCCGGCCGCGAAGGACCTGAGGGTCTACATAGCCCATATCCCCGAGTTCAACGCCTTCATGGCCCCGACCGGCTTCATGGTCGTCTTCACCGGCCTGCTGCTCCGCATGCGCGACGAGGCCCAGCTTTCGGGCGTGATCGCCCACGAGGCCGGCCATTTCCTTCGCCGCCACCAGATCCGGATGTGGCGCGACATGAAGCGCAAGACCGCTGCGCTCAATTTCCTCGCCATGGGGGCGGGGGTGGGCGGAGCCGCCGGCGGCTTCTATGCCGGCGATCTCGTCCAGCTCGCCCAGTTCGGTACCATCCTCTCGCTGCTCTCCTACAGCCGCGAGCTGGAGGCGGAGGCGGACGCGATCGGCCTGCTCCAGATCAGCGAGGCCGGTTACGATCCGGCTGCCATGCCGGAAACCTGGCAGCAGCTGATCGAGGAGAGCAAGGCAAGCGCCGCGATGCGCCGCAAGCGCTATCGCCGCCGCTATTCGCTGCTCGAGACCCACCCTGCGCCGGAAACCCGGATGGTCGATCTTCGAGCGTCGGCGAAGGAGGTGACGACGCCTCGAACCACCGATCGCGGCCGCGAGCGCTATCTC
>DASQZF010000076.1:0-6184 GCA_035638835.1 Allosphingosinicella sp.
CTCGCAGCACGGCGCCTCGCACTATCAGACGCTCGAAAAGACGTTCGGCGAGGACAAAGCGAGACTTTACGCCGAGGCGCAGGAGGCCGGGATCCGCCGGATTTCCGCGCTCGCCGCCCAACATGGGATCGAGGCGGACATCGAGCCGATGCCGGCCTTCGTCTATACGCTCGACGAGAGCTTCGTCTCGAAGCTCGAGAAGGAGGTGGAGGTCGCGAAGAAGCTCGGCCTCCCCGCGAGCCTCACTCGCGACACCGGCCTTCCCTTCGACGTGCTCCAGGCGATGCGCTGGGAGGACCAGGCCCAGTTCCACCCGGTCAAATATGTCGCCGGCCTCGCGGCGACCCTTCCGGGCGACGGCTGCCACGTCTTCGAGGACAGCCGGGCGGTCGACTATGAGCCGACCCGCGTCGTCACCGAAAGGGGCACCGTATCCGCGCGCCACGTCGTCATGGCCACCCATTTGCCGCTCGGGCAGGTCGGGATGTATTATTCGACCAACCATCCGCATGCCGAGCCGGTGATCGCCGCACCGATCGGCCGGGTCCCGCCCGGAATGTACAAGAATGCGGAGGAGCCCGGGCGTTCGATCCGAACCCACAAGGGCGCCGACAATAAGGTCTACGCGATCGCCGCGGGCTCGCCCTACAAGCCGGGGCATCCGCAAGACGAACGCGAATCCCTCGCCGGGGTCGAGCGCTGGCTGGCCGAGCATTTCGATGCAGGGCCGGTGGAATATCGCTGGATCAACGAGGATTACCAGCCGATCGACGGAGCGCCCTTCATCGGCTGGTCCTCGAAATCGGACGGCTATCTGGTCGCCACCGGCTTCGACGCCTGGGGGATCAGCAACGGCACCGTCGCGGCCGAGATCATCGCCGATCTGGCGACCGGCAAGGAGAATCGCTGGCTCGATCTGTTCGACGCGACCCGGGTCAAGCCGGTCGCCGGCGCCGCCGATTTCGTGAAGGAGAATCTGTCGGTCGCCGCCCACCTGGTCGGCGGCTATCTCGGCGGCAAGGCCAGATCCTATGACGAATTGAAGCCGGGCGAGGCGGCGATCCTCAAGGTGGACGGAGACAATGTCGCGGCCTTCCGCGACGATCGGGGCGCCCTCCACGCCGTCTCCGCCGTCTGCACCCACATGGGATGCCTGGTCGGCTGGAACGACACCGACCGCACCTGGGACTGCCCCTGCCACGGCTCCCGCTTCGAGCTTAGCGGGGAAGTGATCCACGGCCCGGCGACCAAGCCGCTCGGATCGAAGATCACGGGGTAGGCGGATCGCCTTCCACCGTCATTGCGAGCGAAGCGAAGCAATCCAGCGCGGCCTCGGAAGCTTGCTGGATTGCTTCGCCCCTCGCAATGACGCAGCTCCCTAAAACCGGAAGCGCAAAGTCGCCCTCGCCGTCGTCGGCGCTCCGGGAGCGATATTGTTGTCGCTGTGCGCGGTGGCGAAATAGTCCGCGCCGAGCAAATTCTCGACGTTGATCTGCGCCTCGATTCCGTCGGACAGCTCGTAGAACAGCGCCGCGTCGACCCGGGCATAGCTGGGCAGGGTCACCGAATTGCTGATCGAGGCGTAGGATTTCGAAGCCGCGATCACGCCCAGGCCGAAGCCCAGCGCCTCGCCCAGATTGTAGCGGTTCCAGATCGAGAATTGGTGGCGCGGGACAAGCGGCACCTCCCGCCCCGCGGGCGCTGCTGCCGTGGTCCGCCGGATCTCCGCTTTCTGAAGCGCATAGCCGGCCGAGACCTGCCACTTGTCGGTGATGTTGCGCTCCAGCCCGAACTCGAACCCCTTGCTTCGCTGGGCGCCGGTGAGAATTGTGAGGTTGGTGACAGGATCGAGGGCCCGGGTGTTGGTCCGGTCGAGCCGGTACAGCGCCACCGTCGCGAGCAGCCCCGGGATCGGCTCCCATTTGGCGCCGATCTCGTAATTGTCGAAACGCTCCGGCTTCAGGCTCTCCGAGGTGACGTCGAGGGCGCTGAACTGGTCGCCGGCGCTCGGCAGATAGGAGCGGCCGTAGCTCGCATAGAGCGACAGCTCCGGAACCGGCTTCACGATGATCCCGAGGCGCGGAGAGAGCAGATCGTCGGTCCGGCCGAAAGTCTGGCCGTTGTTGCGGTTGAGTATGTCGAGCTCGAACCTGTCGTAGCGAAGCCCGGCGACGATCTCGAAATGCTCGCCGATCCGAAGCTGCTCCTGGGCGTAGAAAGCGAGGATCGAGGCGTCGCCCTCGTTGAAGTTCGACGGCGGCCTGGGAGTGCCGGTCGTCAGCGTCGGCCGGAATACGACGTCCCTGCCGATCGTTGGCGAGGCGAACGGGACCGCTATCGAGCCGGAGCCAAGCGGATTGGCGGCGGAGACGTTGAAGAAGCCGTTCAGCCGCCGGCTAAGAGTGTCCTGACGTCCGATTTCCGCGCCGACGAGCAGCGTGTGAGACAGCCCGCCCAGATCGCCTTCGACGACGACGTCGGTCTGGCTGAACAAGTTGCGGCGCTTCAGTGTGTCGTTGTAGGCGGAGAGGCTCACGTTGGTCCCGGAGATCGCCCCGGGAAAGACGTTCTGATAGAATTTGTCGAAGTCGCCGTAGCTGGTCCGGTTCCTGAGGGTGACCGAGTCGGAGAAGCGGTGCTCGACCGCCAAGCTCACGACATGCGCGTCGACTTCGGCGAAACTCAGGTCCGGATCGCCGAAGAAGGTCCGGTCGAAGCCGCGAAGGGGCCGGCCCAGGAAGGCGGGGACGCCGCGGTCGGCGGTCCGGCGGTCGTGGAAATATTCGTAGGAGAGGTCGATCCTCGTGTCGTCGCCGAAGCCGGCGCCGAGCACCGGATTGATCCCGTAGCGCTCGAGCTCGACCCGGCGGCGGAAGCTCTCGCCATTTTCGTAGATCCCGTTCAGCCGGAGGCCTAGCGACTCGCCAAGCGGCTGGTCGAGATCGCCGGTGATCCGGAAGCCGCCCTGGCTGTCCCCCTGCACCGCGAACTCGCGATAGGGGCGGAAGCTCGACCGCTTGGTCACCCGGTTGACGACTCCTCCGCCGCCGCCGCGGCCGAAGATCATCGCATTGGGCCCGCGAAGGATCTCGATCCGCTCGGCATTGTAGAGGTCGCGGAAATATTGGACGTCGTCGCGCACCCCGTTGAGGAAGAAATCGGCGGTCGTGTTGTTGCCCCGAAGGGTGATCTGGTCGCGATTGCCCTCCCCCGTGCCGGGCGTCGCGCCGGGAACGTACATGAGGACGTCGGCGATCGAGCGGAGCGCCTGGTCCTCGATCTGGCTTTCGGAGACGACCGAGAGGGACTGGGGCACGTCCTTGACGTCGGTGCAGGTCCTGGTCGCGGTGCAGGTCTCCTTCGCCCCATATTCGGGGCGCTGGCCGGTCACGACGATTGCGGGTTGGGAGTCCAGAGCGGCCGATTCGGCGGCGGCCGTGTCGAGCATGGCCGTCTCTTCGGCGGCAGCCGCCGGAGCTGCGAGCGCGGACGCGAGTGCGAGGAAGGAAATGGTTCGAAGGTACATCGAGGCCCCTTGGAAGCGCGCATCATTGCGTCGCCGATCCGGGACCTATCGTTGTTGAGAATGTTTCGCAATAGCAAATGAGCGGTCATTGGGAGCAGCGAAGCGACGCGGCAATCCAGCAGCGTCGGTCGGGCCGCGGCACTGGATTGATGGCTTCGCTCGCAATGACGGCGGATAGCCGATTATCTCCGCGACAGAGTCAGCGGCATCCCCCCCGCGGGCCGCAACGTCACCATTCCATGCACCCGGACCTCGTGCCCGGGCACCGGAGCGAAGCGCCAGCGGGCGAGCCAGTGGGCGAGGATGGCGAGCGCTTCGGCGGTGGCGAAGCGGGCTCCGACGCACAGCCGCGGGCCGGCACCGAACGGTATATATTGGAAGCGGTGGCGCCCCTCCCGCCGCTCCGGAGCGAAGCGGTCGGGGTCGAATTCGTCCGGCCGGTCCCACAGCGCCTGGTGGCGGTGAAGTATCCAGGGCCAGATCGAGACGATGTCGCCGGGCAGGACCTCCTCGTCGCCGAGCCGGTCGGGCTCGACCGCCTGACGGTCGAAACGGGGCGCCGGCGGATAGAGGCGAAGCGATTCCTCCAATATTCTTCGAAGCAGCGGCAGTCGGTCGGGAAGGTCCGGCCCTTCCCCCACCGACAGCGCCTCGGCGCTCTCGGCGGCCACTCGATCCTGGAGCTCCGGCTGCTCGGACAGCAGATAGAGGGTCCAGGTCACCGCATTCGCCGTCGTCTCGTGGCCGGCGAGATAGAAGGTCATCGCATTGTCGGCGGCGAGCTCCGCCGCCTGCCCCGGATCGAACCGCTCGCCCAGGCCTCGGATGAGCCTTCCCAGGAAATCGTCCGCGCCGCCGTCCGGCCACCGCTCGCGAACCACCGCCTCCAGGGTCCCGCGCAGATATTTCTGGCCCTTCTGGGCCCTCCATCCCTGGCGGGTCCAGGGAATGCGCGGAAGGCCGAGCATCGCTTGCAGCCTCGCTTCGCTGACCCCTTCGAGGGCGGCCGCGATATGGGCCATGGCCGAATCCCGAGTGAGCCGGGCGTCGCCGCCGAACAATGTGTTGGAGATGATCCGCATCGTCGCCTGGGTCGAGTCGACGGCCATGTCGCGGACGCCCGGCCGCCACCGCTCCGTCGCCTCGCGGCCGACGCTCCCGAATTGCGGCATCAGTCCGTCGACCGCCGCCGGGGCGAAGTTGGCGGCGACGATCTTCCTCTGGTCCCGCCACAGCCCGCCGTCGGAGGTGAGGAGCCCCTGCCCGATCGCCGGTGCGAGCAGCCGCTTGACGACGTCGGGCTTCACATAATTGGCGGCATTGTCGAGCAGCACGCGCTGGACCAGATCCGGGTCGAGCGGGATATGGACCCGGAAGCCGAGGATGTTGCGCCGCATGTAGCGCTGGCGGAACGCGAGCTCGGACCAGCCGTAGACGGCCGTGCGGGCCCGCTCCCCGACGAAGCCGCGCCAGACTGGGACGGGGCCGGCGCCGCGCGGCGGAAAAGGCGGGACGAAGGGATTGTCTTGCCTCCCTGGCGGCGAAGCCGGCGGGGAGGGGGACCACCCGAAGGGTAGTGGAGGGGTAGCTGGCTCGGGGCCGGCGGGTCCGTTCAGATTCTCTGATTCCTGAGCCATTTACCCCTCCACCATGCTTCGCCCGACGGCTGCTGCGCAGCCGGTTCCGGCTCTCGGCATGCCCCCGGCATGCCGGCCGCCTACACCCCCCTCCCCATCTGGCGATGGGGAGGCAAGCTATTCCGCCGCAAGCAGACTTTCCGCTCCTCCGAGGTCGACGCTGACTAGGCGGCTGACGCCCTTCTCGATCATCGTCACCCCGAACAATCGATGCATCCGGCTCATCGTCACCGCATTGTGGGTGACGATCAGATAGCGGGTCCGAGTCTCGTCCACCATCCGGTCGAGCAGGTCGCAGAAGCGCTCGATATTGGCGTCGTCGAGGGGAGCATCGACCTCGTCGAGCACGCAGATCGGCGCCGGGTTGGTGAGGAACAGGCCGAAGATGAGGGCCACCGCGGTCAGCGCCTGCTCGCCGCCCGAGAGCAGGGTCAGAGTGGAAAGGCGCTTGCCCGGAGGCTGGGCCATGATCTCGAGCCCGGCTTCGAGCGGATCGTCCGATTCGACCAGCTCGAGATGCGCCTGGCCGCCTTCGAAGAGGGTGGTGAAGAGGCTCCGGAAATGGCGGTCGACCGTCTCGAAGGCGGTGAGCAGCCTGGCCCTGCCCTCGCGGTTGAGGCTCCCGATCGAGCCTCGAAGCCGGTTGATCGCAAGGCCGAGCTCCTCGCGCTCCGACTGTGAGGCGGTCCGGCCTTCGTCGAGCTCGGCAAGCTCGCGCTCGGCGATGAGGTTGACCGGACCGATCCGCTCGCGCTCCGCCGACATGCGCTCGTGGCGGCTCGATTCCTCGCCTGCCGGGAGGATGGTCTCGTCGTCGAAGCCGAGCTTTTCCGGAAGGAGCGGCGGCGGGCATTCGAATCGCTCGCCGGAGATCCGGCCCATCTCGATCCGACGCATTTCCTGATTCTCGTGGCGCGCGGCCGCGCCGGCGCGGGCCTCGCGGGCGGTGGCGAGCGCCTCGGCGACTTCGGCGAGCCGGGCCTCGGTCTCGCGAAGGGCGGCCTCGCCTTGCCGCTCCAGG
>DASQZF010000077.1:0-21959 GCA_035638835.1 Allosphingosinicella sp.
GTCACCGTCGCCGGCGACATCGTCGACGGCGAGGCCAATCTCGGCACCGCCGGAGCCGAAACGATCGTCCGGGCGATCGAGAAGGGCCTGCGGGAGCGCGACCTCAAGGCCTTGGTCGTCCGGATCGATTCGGGCGGCGGCTCCGCCTTGGCCTCGGAACGGATCCGCCAGGCCGTCCTCGCCGCCAAGGCCAGGGGCCTTCCGATCGTCGCGTCGATGGGAAGCGTCGCCGCGTCGGGCGGCTATTGGGTCGCGACCGCGGGCGACAAGATCTATGCCGAGCCCTCCACAATCACCGGTTCGATCGGGGTGTTCGGAGTGCTTCCGAGCTTCGAAGGGGCGATGACCAAGCTCGGCCTCGGCGCCGACGGGGTCAAGACGACCCCATTGTCGGGCGAGCCGGACCTGCTTCGCGGCCCCTCTCCCGAAGCCGACCTGCTTCTCCAGATGGGGGTCGACGGGACCTATCGGCGCTTCCTCGCCTTGGTCTCCGGGGCAAGGAAGATCCCGGTCGCCCAGGTCGACCAGATCGCCCAGGGCCGGATCTGGGCGGGCGGCACCGCCCACCAGCTTCGCCTGGTCGACTCGTTCGGAGGCCTCGACGACGCCGTCCGCGAGGCGGCTCGGCTTGCCAAGCTCGATCCCGGGCAAGCCAAAGCGGCGTGGCTCGAAAAGGAGCCCGGATTTGCCGACCAGCTGCTCATGTCCATGGCCGGCGACGGCGAGGAAGAGGCTTCGCCCGACGCGTTCAGCCGGCTCGCCGCCAAGCCGCGCCTGAGGATGCTCGCCGCGCTCGGCGAGGCCGAGCGGCTTGTCTCGGGCGCCGCCATCCAGGCCCGCTGCCTCGAATGCGCGGGCGAGGGGGCGAGGCCACGGGCTCCGTCGGGGCCGGGCCTGACCGGCTGGCTCTGGCGCCTGCTGGGCGCATGAGGCCGAGGGCCGCGACGCAGGGCGACGCCGCGGCCATCGCCGAAATCTACGCCCCCTTCGTGACTGCAAGCCCGGTCTCGTTCGAAACGGAGCCGCCGGACGAAGGGGCGATGAGGGCCCGGATGGAGGCCGGCGGAGCGCTCTACCCCTGGCTCGTCGGCGAGTCGGTGGACGGCACGATCCTCGGCTACGCTTACGCCGCCCGCTTCCGCGACCGCCCCGCCTATCGCTTCGCCGTCGAGACCAGCGTCTACCTTCGCCCCGGAGCCTCCGGTCGCGGGTTTGGACGGGGGCTTTACGAGCCGTTGCTCGCGCTGCTGGAGGCCCAGGGCTTCACCCAGGCGATCGCAGCCATCACGCTGCCCAACGAGGCCAGCGTCAGGCTTCACGAACGGCTCGGCTTCGAACGCGCCGGAACCTACCGCCAGGTGGGGTGGAAGTTCGGCGCCTGGCACGATGTCGGGCTGTGGCAGAGGGAGCTGGCGCCGGCGGGGATACCGCCGGTGGAGCCCCGGCCGTCATTGCGAGCGTAGCGAAGCAATCCAGTGCTGCGTCCGAGGCCCGCTGGATTGCTTCGTCGCTTCACTCCTCGCAATGACGAATGTTCGGTCCACTCGCTTGCTCCCTACGATCCGGCTTTCGGCCCGATCGGCCGCCGGGGCTGGGCCCGCGCTCCGCCCGGCTTGGCGAAACGAGCCTTCAGTGCATCCAGCGAAACCTGGTTGCCCTTTTCGAAGAAGCCCAGCAGTCGCCGTCCGGCCTCGCTGTCGGCGTAGCCGGTCCCGGTGAGCCGGACCCGGGTCCGCCCTTCCCCCGCCGGCTCCAGCTCGAAAGCGCTGACCACCTTGGCGTAGGTGTCGAAATCCGGGAACCGCTCGGGCGCCTTCACCGTGCGGAATACCATCAGCCGCCGCGGCACCCGGATCAGGACCTGCTGGCGGATCGTCGAGGGATCGCCCGGCCGGGCGGTCGGCGTGTAGCTGGTCTCGATCATGTCCGGCGCCGGCGCCCAGGAGACCGGCACGGCCCAGCTTTTCCAGCCCTCCGCCGTGGAGATCGCCGCCCATACGTCCGCGACCGGAGCGTCCACCACCGCCTCGTGGATCAGCAGGTGGGTTCCGTCCGGCGCCCGCTCCTTCGTCGCCGCCGCCGCCGCCGCCGGGGAGGCCGCCGTCAGTCCGATCAGCAATGCCGCGATCATCCTCTTCATGCCGCTTCCTCCTCCTTCGCCATCAGAATCCCGAAATAGGCCCGGAGCTGCTCCACCGAGCGGTCGAAATAAGCGACGTCGCGGTGGGTGCGCGCCTGCATCACCCCGCCCTCCATCACGGTCAGAGCGAGCTCGGCCAGGGCCCGCGGATCCGCGGCCGGCGGGAACCGGCCTCGCGCCTGCTCCAGGCACCCCGCAACCGCCCCGACCCAGCCATCGAAATTCTCGGCCAGCAGCCTTCGAACCGCCGGGTCCGCCTCGTGAAGCTCGAGCGCCAGGCTTCCGATCGGGCAGCCATATTCGCATTCGCTCTCGACGATCAGCGAGCGGTATCTGCCGAGCAGCGCGAAGACCTTCTCGACCGGATCGGCGATCCCGGCCCAGGCCGGTTCGAGCAGCATCGGCCCGATCCCGTCGCGATAGGCTTCGAGGACCGCGATCAGCAGGTCCTGCTTGCCCGGGAAGACATGATAGAGGCTGCCGCTGTTGACCTGGCTCCGGCTCAATATGTCGGCGATCGAGGTGGAGCCGTACCCCTTCAGCCAGAACAGCTCCATCGCCGCCTGGATGATCCGCCCCCGAGTATCCCTTTCAGCCATGCCGCCTTGTTGATTGAACGTTCAATCAAGTCAAGCCCCCCGTCATGCCGGACTTGATCCGGGATCCATGGATACAGGCGTCCGAGCTTATTCGCGAACGGCCGCGTTCATGGATTCCGGCGATCGCCGGAATGACGGTCTTCTCGACTGTAAGCGGGCAGCTTCCAACCGAAATGGATCGCGCCCGCCCGAAGCATGAAGCCGGCCGAAGCCGCGACCAGCCCGGCGAGCGCCGCCGGCACGCCTGCCAGCAACAGTCCCACCATCAGCGCCGCCGACAGCGCCGCGGCGGTCACGTAGAGCTCGGGCCGCATCAGGATCGATGGTTCGCCCGCAAGCACGTCGCGGATGATCCCCCCGAGGCAGGCGGTGAGGACTCCCATCGCCAGGGCGGGCAGGGGCGCGAGTCCGAAAGCGAGGCCCTTGGCCGCTCCGTAGGTGGCGTAGGCCGCGATTCCCACGGCATCGAGCCAGGGCAGCGCCCGCCCCTGCCAAAGCGCCCCGGGGAGCGCCCAGACGGCCAAAGCGGCAGCGAAGCAGATGATCAGGGTCCCGTTCTCGTTCACCCAGAAGACGGGCGCTCCGATCAGAAGGTCGCGCGCGGTTCCTCCGCCCACTCCGGTGACGACGGCGAAGAAGATGAGGGTGACGAGGGTCTGCTTCTTCGCGGCCGCGACCAGTGCGCCGGAGCAGGCGAATACCGCCACTCCGGCCCAATCCAGATAAAGCAGGACCGAGCCCAGCAATTCGGCCGGGCCGGTCATCGCCGGCGGCGCCCGAGGGTGAGCGGAAGCATTGCGAGCGCGAGCAGGATCGTCACCAGCGCCACGATCGCGAAGCCGACGAGCAGGGGATTGTGGGCGTCCTCGCGGGTCTTCAGGTCCATGATGTGGATCCCCCACATCAGGTCGTAGAAGCGCCACCAGCGGGTCCGCCGGGCCAGGATCTCGCCGGTGGCGGAATCGAGGTAGAAGCAGGTGCCGTCGCTCATCGTCACCCGCCAGGCCGCCGTCTTGCGGCGAAGATCGAGCGGGGCTCCAGCCGAGGCGAGGCGAGCGGCCGAGGCCCCAGAGCGGGCGGGACCGGAGCGAGCCCCGCCGGAAGCGCCGGCGCCTTGGCGATCAGGTCCTCGCCGCGCACCGTCTCGATCGGCCGAGCGACCATGACCAGGCCCGACAATGTCCAGGCGAGGAACGGCAGCCCGACGATCCAGCCGAGCCAGATGTGCCATCGCCTGAGACCATGCCGGATCTTCATGCACCGCTCCATAACGCGGAGCGGCCGTCATGCTGAACTTGTTTCAGCATCCAGCGTCGAGCCGCCGTGCGGGTGGAGAGCTGGACCCTGGACCGCGTTCAGGGTGACGACATCGGCAAGCGGCCGCGCGGCCTATTCGAACCGCGCCCGGCACTTGTCGAGCACCGCGACCGGCGAGCCGAGCATCGCCGCCGCGGCCAGGGCCCGGTTGCGTTCGCGGATCTGGGCCTCGGTGCCGGAGCCGGCGCGGGCGCGCAGCCCGGGAGCGAGCGCGTCGTTCAGCTCGGTGCGCATCCGACGGTAGGCGGCGAGCTCGTTGCCGAAATGCCGCTCGGAGCCTTCGAGCGCGATCCCGGTGAAATCGGCCAGCTCCTCGCAGGCGATCTGCGCCTCGAAGCGGACGGACGGCAGCGAGACATCGGTCTTCGCGGTGAGCGGGAAGGCCGAATCGCAGGCCGGGACGAGCCCCTCCCATTCGCCGCCGGTGATCCCGGCTTCAATCTCCCGCATCCGCTTGTTGACCCGGTTCGCGGTCTCGGCCTCGAACCTGCCCCCTTCGGAAGCGGCGAGAAGCGCATAATGGAAGATCTTGCCCTGCGCCGCGAGCGGCAAGGGCGCCTGCACGTCCGCGACCGCGGTTCGAGCGGCCGCCGCGGCGACGATCCCGCAGGTCGCGGCGCGGTCGACCGGGTCGGCGGGCAGCTCGAGCGGCGTGGATCCGCAGGCGCAGAGCGTGAGGGCGAGGGCCAGGGAGACTGCAAAGGGCTTCAACGGCCGCGCTCCTTCGTTACGGTTCGGCAATGGAGGAGACGATTGTCGGCCTACTCAGTCAAGCCGTTAGACTCCGTCATTGCGAGGAGCGCAGCGACGAAGCAATCCAGATCCGCGGTCGCGACAAGCTCCGACTGGATTGCTTCGCTACGCTCGCAACGACGCTTCTGCCCCCTCAGATATGGATCGGCTTGCCCGTCACCGCCATCGCCGCTTCCTTCATCGCCTCCGAATGGGTCGGGTGGGCGTGGCAGGTATAGGCGATGTCCTCGCTGGTCGCCCCGAACTCCATCGCCTGGGCGGCCTGGGCGATCATCGTCCCGGCGACCGAGGCGATGATGTGGACGCCCAGCACCCGGTCGGTGCGGACGTCGGCGAGCACCTTGACGAAGCCGTCCGTCTCCCGGTTGGTCTTGGCCCTGCTGTTCGCCATCATCGGGAACTTGCCGGCCTTATACTCGACCCCGGCCGCCTTCAGCTCCTCCTCGGTCTTCCCGACCGTGGCGATTTCCGGGAAGGTGTAGACGACTCCCGGAATGATGTCGTGATTGACGATCCCGACCTGTCCGGCGAGGATCTCGGCGACCGCGATCCCCTCGTCCTCCGCCTTGTGGGCGAGCATCGGCCCCGGAGTCACGTCCCCGATCGCATAGACTCCCTCGACCCCGGTCCGGAAATCGTGGTCGACCTCGATCTGGCCGCGCTTGTTGAGCTGGATGCCCGCGGCTTCGAGCCCGAGGCCGTCGACGTTCGGACGACGGCCGATCGAGACCAGGACCACGTCCGCCTCGATCGTCTGGGCAGCCTGTCCCGAGCCTGTCGAAGGGCCGCCCTGGGCCGGCTCCACGGTGAGGACGACGCCCTCCCCCGTCTTCTCGGCCTTGGTGACCTTGGTCGAGGTCCGGATCTCGAAGCCCTGCTTCTTGAAGATCTTGCCCGCTTCCTTGCGGACCTCGCCGTCCATCCCCGGGAGGATCTGGTCGAGATATTCGACGACCGTCACCTTCGAGCCGAGCCGCCGCCAGACCGAGCCGAGCTCGAGGCCGATCACCCCGCCGCCGATCACGACGAGATGGCCCGGAACGCTGGCAAGCTCCAGCGCGCCCGTCGAATCGACGATCCGCTCCTGGTCGATCTCGACCCCCGGAAGCGGAGTGACCGAGGAGCCGGTGGCGATGACGATGTTCTTGGCGGAATAGGCCTGCCCCGCGACGTCGATGGCGTTCGGCCCGGTGAACCGGGCATGGCCCTTCAGCCAGGTCACCTTGTTCTTCTTGAACAGAAACTCGATCCCGCCGGTCAGCCCCTTGATCGCCTCGCGCCGGCCGGCGTGCATGACGTCGAGGTCGAGCTCGACCCCGGTCGCCTTGATCCCCCATTTGGCCATCGTTCCATGCGCCGCTTCCTCGAACAGCTCGGAGGCATGGAGCAGGGCCTTGGACGGGATGCACCCGACGTTGAGGCAGGTCCCGCCCAGAGTCTCCCGGCTCTCGACGCAGGCTGTGCTGAGCCCGAGCTGAGCGGCGCGGATGGCGGCGACATAGCCGCCGGGGCCTGCTCCGATGATGATGACGTCGAAATTGGTGTCAGACATTCAAAACTCCGTTCGCCCTGAGCTTGTCGAAGGGCTTTCCTTTCTTCCTCCTTCCGCTCCGAAGGAGAGGGCTTCGACAAGCTCAGCCCGAACGGTTTCAAAGGTCGATCAGAAGCCGGGTCGGGTCTTCCAGAGCTTCCTTCATCCGCACCAGGAAGGTGACAGCCTCGCGGCCGTCGACCAGGCGGTGATCGTAGCTGAGCGCGAGGTACATCATCGGGCGGACGACCACCTGGCCGTCCCTCACCACCGGCCGCTCCTCGATGCGGTGCATCCCGAGCACCGCCGACTGGGGCGGGTTGATGATGGGGGTCGAAAGGAGCGAGCCGAACACGCCTCCGTTGGAGATGGTGAAGGTGCCGCCTTCCATGTCGGCCATGGTCAGCGAGCCTTCCTTGGCCCGCTTTCCGAAATCGGCGATCGTCTTCTCGACCTCGGCGAAGCTCAGCGCCTGGGCGTCGCGGATGACCGGGACGACGAGCCCGTTCGGAGCCGAGACGGCGACCGAGACGTCGACATAATCGTGATAGACGATCTCCTCGCCTTCTATGTAGGCGTTGACCGAGGGCACGTCGCGCGCGGCCAGGACCGCGGCCTTCACGAAGAAGCTCATGAAGCCGAGCCGGATCCCGTGCTTCTTCTCGAACAGATCCTTGTAGCGGCTCCTCGCCTCCATCACCGCGGTCATGTCGACGTCGTTGAAGGTGGTCAGCAGCGCGGCCGTGTTCTGGGCTTCCTTGAGCCGGCGGGCGACCGTCTGCCTGAGGCGGGTCATTCGAACCCGCTCCTCCTTGCGCTCGCCCGCGGCGGCCCGGGGAGCCGGCACGGCGGCGGGTGCGGGAGGCGGCGGAGTCGGGGATGCCGGCGCCGGCGCCGGGGCATCTTTCGCCTTGGCCGCGGCCGCCATCACGTCGTCCTTGGTCAGGCGCCCGTCCTTGCCGGTGCCCTTGATCTTCGACGGATCGAGATGATGCTCGAGGACGATCCGCCGAACCGCGGGGGACAAGGTCAGATGGTGGCTGTCGCCATCTTCGCCTTCCTCGGATTCATCCGAGCGAAGCTCGACATTCTCTCCGGCGCCCTCCGGGTTGACCGGCACCGCGGCAGGCGTCGCCTGGTCCGCCTGGTCCGGCTGGTCAGCCTGGTCAGCCTTTTCCGCCTGGGCCGCCGCCGCCGGCATCCCCGCCCCGCCCTCGATCCGGGCGATGGCCGCGCCAACCGCGACGGTGTCGCCGACCGCGACGAGCTGGTCTCCCATCACTCCGTCGACCGGCGAGGGCACCTCGATGGCGACCTTGTCGGTCTCCAGGCTTGCGAGCGGCTCGTCGGCCTTCACCGGGTCGCCGGGCATCTTGAGCCATTGGCCGAGCGTCGCCTCGGTGATCGATTCGCCCAGCGTCGGGACTTTGACTTCGGTCGCCATGGGGTTCCTTTATCCGGCCTTGCGCTGCTCGGGCGCGGGGCTGCTGCCTGTAGTGAGCGGCGTCGAACTATGGCCGAGCGCGTCGGCGATCAAGGCCGCCTGCTCGGCGGCGTGACGCTTGGCGAGGCCGGTGGCCGGCGACGCCGAAGCCTTTCGGCCCGCATAGAGGGCCCGGCGCGGCCTCACTCCGGCTTCTTCGAGGCAGCGTTCGACCCGCCAGTCGAGGAAATTCCAATAGCCCTGGTTCTGGGGCTCCTCCTGGGCCCAGATCACCTCCTCCAGCGCGGTCATTCGCTTCAGGCGGGCCGTCAACGGCTCCGAAGGGAAGGGATAGAGCTGCTCGAGCCGGATGATGGAGGTGTGGGCGTCCCCCGCCGAGTCGCGCGCCTCCATCAGCTCGTAGGCGACCTTGCCGGTGCACAGGACGAGGCGCCTGACCTCACTGTCGGCCGGGCCGCCGACGTCCGACAATATCCGCTTGAAGTGGCTCTCGCCGGTGAAATCGGCGACTCCCGACACTGCAAGCTTGTGCCTGAGAAGCGACTTGGGGGTCATGACGATCAGCGGCTTTCGGAAGTCGCGCTTCATCTGGCGCCGGAGCAGGTGGAAATAATTGGCCGGAGTCGTGCAATAGGCGACCTGCATATTGTCTTCGCCGCAAAGCTGAAGGAAGCGCTCCGGCCGGGCCGAGCTGTGCTCGGGGCCCTGCCCTTCGTAGCCATGGGGCAGGAGAAGGACGAGTCCGCTGGCCCGGAGCCACTTGGCCTCGCCGGCGGCGATGAACTGGTCGATGATCACCTGGGCGCCGTTGACGAAGTCGCCGAACTGCGCCTCCCAGAGAACCAGCGTGCGCGGGTCGGCGATCGAGAAGCCATATTCGTAGCCGAGCACCCCGAATTCGGAGAGCGGGGAATCCCTGACCTCGAACCGGGCGCCCTCGACGCTCGTCAGCGGGATATGCTTATGGCCGTTGGTCTGGTCGATCCAGGCGGCGTGGCGGTGGCTGAACGTGCCCCGGCCGCTGTCCTGCCCGGAGAGCCGAACGCCCCAGCCTTCCCTGAGCAGGGTCCCGAAGGCGAGCGCCTCGGCCGTCGCCCAGTCGAACCCTTGGCCGCTCGCGAACATCCCGGCCTTGGCGTCGATGATCCGCTGCAGCGTCTTGTGGACAATGAGGCCCTCGGGGATCGAGGTCAGGATCCTGCCCACCTCGTTCAGGGTCGATTCCTCGACTCCGGTCGAGACGTTGCGGCGCTCGGTCTCCGGGGTCTCCGGCCGGCCGAGGCCCGACCAGCGGCCCTCGAACCAGTCCGCCTTGTTCGGCAGATAGGATTTGGCCGCCTCGAACTCGGTCTCCAGCAGGGCGGTGAATTCGCCCACCCGGGCCTCGGACCAGGCGGGATCGATCACGCCCTCCTGGCGAAGCCGGGCTCCGTAGATCTCCGAGACCGGCGGATGCTTTCGGATCTCGGCATACATGAGGGGCTGGGTGAAGCTCGGCTCGTCGCCCTCGTTATGGCCGAAGCGGCGGTAGCACCACATGTCGATGACGATGTCGCGGGCGAACTTCTGGCGATATTCGATGGCGAGCTTGCAGGCGAAGGTCACCGCCTCCGGATCGTCGCCGTTGACGTGCAGGATGGGCGCCTGGACCGACTTGGCGATGTCCGACGGATAGGGTGACGATCTGGCGAATTGCGGGCTGGTCGTGAAACCTACCTGGTTGTTGATGACATAGTGGATCGTCCCGCCGGTGCCGTATCCGGGGATTCCGGAGAAGGCGAAGCATTCGGCGACGATGCCTTGGCCCGCGAAGGCCGCGTCGCCGTGGAGGAGCACTGGAAGCACCTCCCCCACCGCCTTGCTCCCGCCGCGCCCGACCTGCAGCGCGCGCACCTTGCCGAGAACGACCGGATCGACCGCCTCGAGATGACTGGGGTTGGGGACCAGCGACATATGGACCTGGATCCCGTCGAACTCGCGGTCCGACGAGGTTCCTAGATGGTATTTGACGTCGCCCGAGCCGCCGACGTCCTCGGGATTGGCCGAGCCCCCGGCGAACTCGCTGAAGATCGCCCGGTAGGGCTTGGCCATGACGTTGGCGAGGACGTTCAGCCGGCCGCGATGGGCCATTCCGAAGACGATCTCGCGGACCCCGTATTGGCCGCCATATTTGATCACGCTCTCGAGCGCCGGGATCATCGATTCCCCACCGTCGAGACCGAACCTCTTGGTTCCGACATATTTGCGGGCGAGGAACTTCTCCCACTGCTCGGCCTCGATCACCTTCTGGAGGATCGACTGCTTGCCTTCGGGGGTGAATCGGATCTCGGCGTCGCGTCCCTCGAGCCGCTCCTGGAGGAAGCGGCGCTCGTCGACGTCGTTGATGTGCATATATTCGAGGCCGACATTGCCGCAATAATTGCGGCGGAGGATCTCGACGACCTCCCGAACCGTCCCCTGCTTCAGGCCCAGCGCTCCGCCGAGCCAGACCTGGCGGTCGAGCGCCGCTCCGGTGAAGCCGTGATATTCGGGCGTGAGGTCCTCCGGCATCTCGCGCTTGGCGAGGCCGAGGGGATCGAGATTGGCGGCGAGATGCCCGCGCACGCGGAAGGTGCGGATCAGCATCATCGCGCAGATCGAGTCGTTGGCCGCCTGCTCGACGTCGGCGGTCGACGCGCCGCTCGCCACGGCCGCTTCCTTCGCCTTGGCCGCGACCTTCTCGATCGTCATCGAGGTCGGATCGAGGCCCGAATTGAGCGCGTCGAGCTCGGACACGGGCCAATTGGCGCGCGCCCAGCTCGGTCCCTGCTCGCGTTCGCTGCCGATGCTGTCCAAGTCGAATTCGCCTTCCGAGTCTTCTACCGTCAGATCCGCCGCATGTTCCCGCCAGGCCCCGTCATTGCGAGGAGCGAAGCGACGAAGCAATCCAGCCCGACGTCCGAGGCCGCACTGGATTGCTTCGCTTCGCTCGCAATGACGGGCGTTTCAGCCCTTCAAAAGCGCGGCGAGGGTCGATCCCAACTCAGATGGGCTCGGCGACACCGTAATTCCAGCCGCCTCCATCGCGGCGATCTTGTCCTCGGCTCCGCCCTTGCCTCCCGAGACGATGGCCCCGGCATGGCCCATCCGCCTCCCCGGGGGCGCCGTACGCCCGGCGATGAAGCCGACGGTGGGCTTGCCCCGGCCGGCGCGCGCCTCGTCCGCGAGGAATTGCGCAGCATCCTCCTCGGCCGAGCCTCCGATCTCGCCGATCATGATGATCGAATGGGTCTCGGGATCGGCCAGGAACAGCTCGATCACGTCGACGAAATTGGTGCCGTTGACCGGATCGCCGCCGATCCCGACCGCCGTCGTCTGCCCGAGCCCCGCATTGCTGGTCTGGAACACGGCTTCGTAGGTGAGCGTGCCCGAGCGGCTGACCACCCCGACCGAGCCCTTGCGGAAGATGCTCCCGGGCATGATCCCGATCTTGCACTCGCCCGGAGTGAGCACGCCCGGGCAGTTCGGCCCGATCAGCCTCGACTTCGAGCCGACCAGCGCCCTCTTCACCCGAACCATGTCGAGCACCGGAATGCCCTCGGTGATGCACACGATCAGCGGCACCTGCGCGTCGATCGCCTCGAGGATCGAATCCGCCGCGAAGGGCGGCGGGACGTAGACGACGCTTGCATCGGCGCCGGTCTCGCGGACCGCCTCGTGCACCGTGTCATAGACCGGGAGCCCGATATGGGTCTGCCCGCCTTTGCCCGGAGTGACCCCGGCGACCATCTTGGTGCCGTAGGCGAGCGCCTGCTCGGTATGGAAGGTACCGGTCTCGCCGGTCATCCCCTGGGTGATCACCTTGGTCGACGAATTTACGAGGATCGACATTCAAAAGCCTCCGATGGCCTGCGCGACGAGGATGTTGCCGCTCAGGCCGAATTGCTGTCCGAGCGAGTGGTTCTGGGGAACGTGATTGGCTTCGACGGTGATTCCGTAGCTCCAGCCCGCCGGCTCCCACAGGCGCTTCGAGACGCCCGGGGCCGGCTCCTGGACCCCGGTGGGCGGCTTGCCCATCCAGGCTTCGAGGAGCTTCGGGTCGAGCGGCCTGGTGGCCTCGAAATCGTAGAGCCGGCAGCCGGCGCCCCAATAGCCCGATCCGTCCTCGTAGCGCGAGTGGACCAGGAAGATCCGGCGCCCGCCCACGACCCGGCTGAAGCTGGCGCCGGCCATCTTGGCCTCGGGGCCCACCGAGTCGCGGCCGAGCTTGAGGATCCTGGCGAGCCTGGGATGCGAATCGTCGGCGACGGCCGTCCAGCCCGCCCGAATTGTGTCCGCCTTCATCGGCTCGAGATCGCTTCCGGTGCGCGAGCAGGCCGCCTTGAAGGCGTCGAGCATCTGCCGCGCCGGCGACAGCGGCCGAGCGGCGGGCGCGGGCGGCGCGGCCGGGGCCGCCGAGGCCAGGAGAAGGGTGAGCAGCCAGGCCATCGAGCGCCTAGCGGAGACTTTCGTCGATGCCGCGGCAGGCTTCGAGCAGCTCCTTCACCGCGTCCACCGAGACCTGGAAATTGGCCTTGGCGCTCTCGTCCAGCTCGATCTCGACGATCCGCTCGACCCCGCCTGCGCCGATCACCACCGGGACGCCCACATAGAGGTCGTTCACCCCATATTGCCCCTGCAGATAGGCCGCGGCGGGCAGGACCCTCTTCTTGTCCTTCAGGAAGGACTCCGCCATCATCAATGCGCTGGTCGCGGGCGCGTAATAAGCCGAGCCGGTCTTCAGGAGCGCGACGATCTCGCCGCCGCCCGAGCGGGTGCGCTGGACGATCGAGTCGATCCGCTCCTGGGTCGACCAGCCCATCCTGATCAGGTCGGGCACGGGGATTCCCCCCACTGCAGAATAAGCCGGCACCGGCACCATCGTGTCGCCATGGCCGCCGAGCACGAAGGCGGTGACGTCCTCGACCGAGACCTTGAACTCCTCGGCGAGGAAATGGCGGAAGCGGGCGCTGTCCAGCACTCCCGCCATCCCGACCACTTGGCTGTGCGGAAGGCCGGAGAATTCGCGCAGCGCCCAGACCATCGCGTCGAGCGGGTTGGTGACGCAGATCACGAAGCTGTCCGGCGCATGCGCCTTGATGCCCTCGCCCACGGCCTTCATCACCTTGAGGTTGATTCCGAGCAGATCGTCCCGGCTCATCCCCGGCTTGCGAGCGACCCCGGCGGTGACGATGCACACGTCCGCGCCCTTTATGTCGGCATAATCCTGGGTCCCGGTAAGGTGGGAGTCGAAGCCCTCGACCGGCCCGGCCTGGGCGAGGTCGAGCGCCTTGCCCTGGGGAATGCCCTCGGCGACGTCGACCAGGACGATGTCGCCCATCTCGCGGATCGCCGCCAAATGGGCCAGCGTTCCGCCGATCATTCCGGCGCCGATAAGTGCGATTTTCGTGCGAGCCATGGGGCTGCTCAGCCTTTCTTTCTTCGGTCGAACGGGACCGGCGGCAGGACGCCGCCAAACGTGGCGCCCGCTTAGACCCGAAGCCGTGAGGGGGCAACCTGTCGCGTCGCCCGTCATTGCGAGGAGCGAAGCGACGGACCGTCATTGCGAGGAGCGAAGCGACAAAGCAATCCAGCGGGCCTTGGAGGCCGCACTGGATTGCTTCGCTACACTCGCAATGACGGGGGGTTACCAGATTATGCTCTCGTACAGGTCCCGCCACTCCGGGTTCATCGCCTCGATCAGAGCCAGCTTCCGCTTGCGCGAGCCGCCCTTCAGCTGCTTCTCCCGCTCGATCGCAGGCACCATTTCCCCATGCAGCTCATACCAGACGAGCAGCTTGCATCCGTAGCGGGCGGTGAAGCCGGCGGCGCCGTTCTTGTGCTGCCAGGCTCGCTTGGGAAGGTCGGAGGTGACGCCCGTGTAGAGCGTGCCGTTGCGAAAATTGGCCATGATGTAGACCGCGGGCTGCTTCATGCAGGGTAGCTTGAACCGCTTCCGCCATCATCGCAATCCGTGGAATGTCCGGGACCCACCCCCGTCATTGCGAGGAGCGAAGCGACGAAGCAATCCAGCTGCGGCGCTCGTCACGGACTCAGCGCTGGATTGCTTCGCTCCGCTCGTAATGACGGGGTGCGCGCGCAATGACGGGGCGCGCTAGCCCCCCTGCATATCCTGATACAGCATCAGGGCATTGTCGTCGGGGTCGTAGAAGGTGAGGAGGCGCACCAGGCCGGGGATGTCGCGGATCGGGCCGTCCTGGCGGATCCCCAGGGAATCGAGCTCGGCCTTCGCGGCCTCGATGTCCTCGACCCCGAAGGTCAGGGTCGCCCCGCCCTTCCCGCCCGCTTCCTCGACCTGGGAGAGTCCGAGATTGACCCGCTCGACTCCGGTGGCAAGCTCGCACCAGGCCTCCTCCTCCATCCGGTAGAGCAGGCCGAAGCCCAAAGCGTCGCGATACCAGGCGATGGAGCGGTCGAGGTCGGTCACCCCGATCGCGCAGGTCAGCCCGCCGTCGAATCCGATTCCCATCATATTTCTCCCATGCTTTGTACTATTTTTATAGCGACTATCTTTATAGTCAAGTATGGCGTTCCGATGCTGCCCGAGGACGATCTTCGCTGGCTGGTCGCGAGCCGCTGGTTCGCGCCCCTGCTCGCTCTGGCAAGCCGCGAGGAGGGCGTTCGCTCGGCGGCGCTGGCCGCCCGGCTCGGGATATCGCGCTCGATGCTCGCGGGCGTGCTGGGCCGGCTGCTCCGCAAGGGCTGGATCGCCCGCAATCCCGGCCACGGCCATCCCCTGCGCCCGGAATATATATTGACCCAGGCCGGCCGGCCGGTCGGCGCCTGGTGCGAGCGGGTGATGGACGAAAGGCGAAGCCTCGCCCTCGATTCCGGCCCGCTCGGCCGCTGGGCGCTTCCGCTGGTCGGCCGGCTGGACCGGCGCTGGGAGCGTTTCTCCTGGCTCGAGGCCCAGCTCAGCCCGATCAGCCCGCGCTCGCTCTCGCTGGCGCTCAAGCAATGCCTTGAGGTCCGGCTGGTCGACCGCAGGCTGGAGGAGAGCTTCCCGCCCCGGCCCCTCTACGGGCTGACGGGCCGGGGCCAGCGGCTGGCCAGGGCGATGATGTAGGGGCCAGTTCCGTCATTGCGAGGAGCGAAGCGACGAAGCAATCCAGCGGGCCTCGGAGGCCGGACTGGATTGCTTCGCTTCACTCGCAATGACGGGCTTTCAACCCGTCACCTCCCCGCAAGCGCCTTCAGCATGTCCATCCAATGGTCGACGTCGTCGTACAGAGCCTTGGCGGCAAGCCTTTCGTCGCGGCCGTGGGCGCGCTCGTCGTCGGGGGAGATTCCCCAGCTTCCGTCCACCCCGTAGACCGGAATGCCCGCCGCCCGGAAATACAGCCCGTCGGTCGCTCCGGTCGACATGCTCGGGATGATCGCCGCGCCCGGATGGCGCCTCCGGACGGCGTCGGTATAGGCCCGGACCACGTCGGCCCGAAGCGGCGAGGCGGGCGTCGGAACGCCGGGATCGCTCACCGTCACCTCGACGGACGGACCCGCGATCCGCTTCAGCTCGGCCTCGACCAGCGCGGGATCGACCCCGGGCATGATCCTGCAATTCACCGTCGCCCGGGCGAGCTGCGGCAAAGCGTTGTCGGCATGGCCGCCCTCCAGCCGGGTCGCCACGCAGCGGGTCCGGGTCGTTCCGACTTCGAGCTCGCTGGCCTCGATCAGGTCCGCGGCGGCCCCGTCCTTCTCGTCGGCCACCCAGCGCCGCATCGCCTCGCCGAGCGGCCCGGTCTCCATCTTCGAGCGCTCCGTGAAATAGGCCCGGGTCGTCTCGTTCAGCGTCGGCGTGAAGCGGTGCGCCTCGAGCCGCTTCAGTGCCCCGGCGAGGTCGTAGATGGCGTTGTCGGGCCTCGGCCTGGAGCTGTGGCCGCCCTTGTTCTTCGCCGAGAAGGCGAAGCTCTGATAGGTCTTCTCGGCAGTCTGGATCCCGAAGCCGAGCGAGCGCCCGTCCCTGGTGAAGGCGCCGCCGCCGGCGTCGGAGTTGAGTGCGAACTCGGCGTCGGTCCATTCCCGCCACTCCTTCGCTCCGAGCGCCGCGCCCTTCCCTTCCGTTTCCTCGTCGCCGGTGAAGAAGACGATCAGGTCCCGGGTCGGACCGAACCCTTCGGCCCGCAGCCGAAGCAGCGCCGTGGTGATCGCGACCATCCCGGCCTTGTTGTCCATCGACCCGCGGCCGTAGAAATAGCCGCCTTCCTCCCGGAATTTGAACGGATCGGCCGACCAGTCGGCGGCCAGCGCCTCGACCACGTCCATATGGGCGAGAAGCAGGATCGGCTTCTTCCCCGAAGGCTTCGCCGCCCGCCACCGGACGATCAGGGCCGCCGTCTCGTCCTTCGGGCGCGCCGTATAGGGCATGATCCTGATGTCGCTCTCGGGGAAGCCGCCGGCCTTGAACTGGTCGGCGAGGTAGCGCGCCTGGGCCGGCATCTGCCCGCGGCCGGGGACGGTCGGGATCTCGATCGACCGCGCGAGGATCTCGCGGGCCTTGAGGTCCCATTTGTCCGGGGCGGGATCGGCGGCGAGCGCGGTCGAAGCGAGAAGCCCGAGGGCAAGGACGGCAAGACGCATGAAGGAGGCTCCCGTTAGGCGGGCGGAAGCTGGACCGGCTTCAGGCGATGGTCAACCGCCGCCCTCTCCCCTCCCTGGAAGGGAGGGGCCGGGGGTGGGTCCGCCGAAGGCGGCCGAAACTCCGAGTTAGTAAGAAGTCTCGCTTCGCTCGCCTACCCACCCCCAACCCCTCCCTGGAAGGGAGGGGAGTTCCGCCTCACCCCTCCCCCCCATGCCCGGCCGCGAGATACTCCCCCGACTGCATCTCGATCAGCCTCGACACCGTCCGCTGGAACTCGAAGGCGCCGTCGCCGGCGGGATAGAGCCCGTCCGGCGAAGCGTCGGCGGCTGCGAGCAGCTTCACCTTATGCTCGTAGAGCGAGTCGATCAGGGTGACGAAGCGCGCCGCCTCGTTGCGCCGGTCGGGGCCCATTACCGGGATTCCGACCAGGATGACGCTGTGGTAGCGGCGGGCGATGGCGAGATAGTCGGCGGCGCCTCGCGCCTCACCGCACAGCCGCTTGAACGAGAAGACGGCGACTCCCTTCAGGCTCTTGGGAACGTGAAGAGTCCGCCCGCCCTGGACCGCTATGTCGTCGCTCGGAACGTTGGCCCGGTCTTCCGGCGGATAGTCGGTGAGCCGGAAGAAGGCGGCGCCGAGCGCCTTCGTCGCCTCCGCTCCGTTGGGCACGTACCAGGTCGGGAAGCCGCCCAGCCGCTCCAGCCGATAGTCGGTTGGGCCGTTCAGCGGGACCACGTCGAGCTCGCTCTGGACGAGGTCGATGAAGGGCAGGAACAGCTCCCGGTTGAGCCCGCCGAGATAGAGGTCGCCCGGCGGCCGGTTCGAGGTGGTGACGACGGTGACCCCGCTCCCGAGCAGCTGCGAGAACAGCCTCGACAGGATCATCGCGTCGGCGGCGTTGTTGATCACCATCTCGTCGAAGGCCAGAAGCCGGGCCTCGGCGGCGATTGCCCGGGCGACCGGAGGGATCGGATCGCCCTCCTCCTTCGCCCGCTCCGCCCGGAGCCTTTCATGGACCTCGAGCATGAATTCGTGGAAATGGACCCGCCGCTTGGGCTCGGCCGGGATCGCCTCGAAAGCGAGATCCATCAGCATCGACTTGCCGCGCCCGACCCCGCCCCAGAGATAGGCTCCGCGCGGCGCGGCCGGCGCCTTTCTGAAGAGGCGCGCCCAGGGCGACCTTTTCGCCGCGGGCCGAAGCTCGGCCGCGATCCGGTCGAGCACCGCCACAGCGCGTTCCTGGTCCGTGTCCGGCCGAAGCTCCCCGGCGCCGACCAGCGCCCGGTAGCGATCGGCGACCTCGCTCACCGCGACAGCTTCCTCAGAGTCCCCGACCAGGAGGCGACGATCTCCCCCTCCTGCTCGACGAGGCCTCGCATCGCCGCCAGCCGCTTGCTCTCGCGAAGGATCTCGACCGTGCAGTCGAGCGGGAGGCCGAGCTTCGCCCCGGAGAGGAATTGCGCCGAAAGGTCGAGCGTCAGCGAAGGCCCGAGGCTGGCGCCCGCCGCATAGCCGCCCGCGAACATCGCCATGTCCACGAAGGTGAGGATCGCCCCGCCATGGACGATGTTGCCGAGATTGCTCTGGGCGACGTCCGGGAACATCCGGCACCGGGCGCGGCCCTCGCCTTCGCCCCGGACGAGCAGCTTTCCGAGAGTGGCGTTGAAGCGGGTGTCGTCGCCCTGCAGGTCCCAGGTCCACCAGCCCGGATGGTCGGGATCCGGCTCATGGCGGATGAGGGGGTGGAGGCGCCGCTCGGTCATTCGCGGGTCGATGGAGCCAATTCCCCTCCCTGACAAGGGAGGGGGTAGGGGTGGGTCCGCCGAAGGCGGCCGAAACTCCGAGTCGGCAAGGAAGTCTCGCTGCGCTCGCCTACCCACCCCCGGCCCCTCCCTTACAGGGAGGGGAGAATCAAACCGCCCTCTCCACCAGCAGCTTCTTCGTCTCCGCGATCGCCTTGGCCGGGTTCAGCCCCTTGGGGCAGACGTTGGCGCAGTTCATGATCGTGTGGCAGCGATAGAGCCGGAACGGATCCTCGAGCTCGTCCAGGCGCTCGGCGATATTCTCGTCGCGGCTGTCGGCGAGCCAGTGATAGGCCTGGAGCAGGATTGCCGGGCCCAGGAACTTGTCCGAATTCCACCAATAGCTCGGGCAGGAGGAGGAGCAGCAGGCGCACAATATGCACTCGTAGAGCCCGTCCAGCTTGGCCCGGTCCTCGGGCGACTGGAGCCTCTCCTTGCCCGACGGCTCCGGGCTCTTGGTCTTCAGCCAGGGCTCGATCGCCGCATATTGGGCGAAGAAGTGGGTGAAGTCGGGCACCAGGTCCTTGATCACGTCCATGTGCGGGAGCGGAGTGATCCTTATGTCGCTCTTGTAATCCTCGATCGCCGTCGTGCAGGCGAGGCCGTTGCGGCCGTTCATGTTCATCGAGCAGGAGCCGCAAATCCCCTCGCGGCAGGAGCGGCGGAAGGTCAGGGTCGGATCGATGTCGTTCTTGATCCGAAGAAGCGCGTCGAGCACCATCGGCCCGGTCTCGTCGAGATTGATCTCATACGTGTCGTAGCGCGGATTCTCCCCCGAATCGGGATCGTAGCGATAGATTTTGAGCTTCCGGGTCCGCCCCGGGCCGGCGGGGTCGGTGAAGGAACGCCCCTTGCCCTTGATCACGCTGTTCTTCGGAAGGGTGAACTCGGCCATTCTCAATCCTCTGCTGGCGCCCGAGTTAGGAGTGCGGCATCGCCCGTGCAATCCCCCTCTCCCCCTTTCCGCGAGAGAGGGGGCGTGCCGAATGTTCCCCTCCCTGAAAGGGAGGGGTTAGGGGTGGGTAGGCGAGCGGAGCGAGACTTTTAGGGCGTTGGAGTTTCGGCCGCTTCGGCGGACCCACCCCCGGCCCCTCCCTTTCAGGGAGGGGAGGTACAGCGGGCCCCGTCTTGTCCCCCGCAAAGGCGGGGGAGGATTTAGGTCAAAACAACCCGTGCCGCCTCAAACTCTCCGCCAAAATCGTCTCGATCAGCTGCTCCTGGCTCAGCCCGGCCAGAGCCGCCGAGCGGCCGTACACCTTCTGCGACCAGAGGTTGGCGTTGAGGTTGACCTCGAGGAACACGACCTTGCCGCCCTCGCGGTCGAAGCGGAACTCGTAGCGGCCATAGTCGAAGGGCCGGAATTCCTCGGCGATCCGCCTCGTATAATCGGCGATCACCGGCATCCATTCCGAGTCGTCGAACTCGACCAGCTGATATTTCTGGCTGCGGTCGACGAGGTCGCGCTTCTCGTAATAGGTTCGAAGGTGGGACGGGTCCGCCTGCTCGAACAGCATCATCGGCATGATCGCCGGCTCGCCGTTCACGGTGATCACCGGGACCTCGACGTCGCTTCCGTTGAGGAAGGGCTCGACGATCGCGTCATGGCCCTCGGAATGGATGCCGGCGATCGCCGCCTCGACCCCGGCCCAGTCGTGGGCGTCCTGGACCCCCCAGCTCGCCGAGGAGGCGTTGGGCTTGATCACCATCCGCTCGCCCTCCGGGCAGCGCGACCTCTCGACCGGGGCGCCTCGGCGGTAGATCGCCCAGGGCGCGGTCGGGATGCCGAGCGCCGCGACGGCCATCTTGGTGAGATGCTTGTCGTCCGACATGCCCCTCAAGATCGGGCTGGCTCCGAGGAACGGGATTGCATGCCGGGTGCACAGCAAAGGCAGCATCATCTCGCTGTTGAGGAAGCCGCCGCGGTTGAGCAGCGGGAAGACGAAGTCGACGTCGGGCTTCTCGAACAGCGCCTCGTAGCGGTTGGCGAGCTCGAGGTTGAGCCCGAGCCCCTTCAATATCTCGCGCACCTCGACATGATAGAGCGCGTGGTTGCCGTCCTCCGGGTGGAGCCCGCCCTCCCACAAGGCGTGCTTGGCGATGAACAGGATCCGCAGCCGCTCCTTGGCTTCGGGCGGAATGGTGAGCGGGCGGATGTTTGACACGCGGGGCTTCGCCTTTCAGGGAGGGGCGCGGGCGGCCATAGTCCCGCCGCTACGGAAGGCCAAGAGCGTAACCTTTGTGACCGACCCCGCATCCACGCCCGCGCCCGGCGAAGCGGCCGCCCTGATGACGACCGGCCTGATGACGACCGGCGGCGACGCCCGGATCGTGCTCCGCCCCGAAACCGGCCTCAACCGCTACCATTCGGCGCCTCGCCCGAGCGCGGTGCTGGCCTATGCCTCGTCCACGGCCAACGACATCTCGGCGCCGGCCTTCGCCAATGTCGGGGCGCTTCTCGCCGGGTTCGGGCAAGGCCTTTCCGGCCGGGACTATTCGGCTCGGCTCGAAATGCTTCGCGGCCGGATCCGGGGGGCCTATGCGATCCCGGCCGACGTCGACATCGTCTTCGCCCCGTCCGGCACCGATCTCGAATATGTCGCTTTGGCCTGCGCCGCCGGCCGAGGCCTCGGCGGCACCCACAACATCCTGCTCGGCGCCGACGAGGTCGGGAGCGGCTGCGTCCATTCCGCCTTCGGCCGCTATTTCGCCCGCGAGACGGCGCTGGGCCTCGCCACGATTCCGGGCGACCCGGTGCCCGGGCTCGGCGAGACCCATGTCGAGATGATCGACGTGCCCGTCCGCGACGGCCACGGCCGCGCCCGACCTTCGTCCGAGATCGCGGACCGGATGGACAAGGCCATCGCCGAATCGCGGGCCGCCGGACGCCATGTGCTCGTCCATGTCGTCCACGGCTCGAAGACCGGCCTGATTCTGCCGTCACTGGCGGATATCGATCGATTAGTTGCAGAAAATGGCGATTCCGTCACATTCGTGGTCGACGCCTGCCAGGCCCGGATCACCAGCCCCGCCCTCGCCGATTATCTGGAGCGGGGCGCGATCGTCTTCGTCACCGGCTCCAAGTTCATGGGCGGCCCCCCGTTCAGCGGCTTCGCCCTCGTCCCCCGCCGGTTTCGCGAGGAATCCCAACCCCTTGCCCAGGGCCTCGCGACCATCTTCCGCCGCGGGGAATGGCCCGGCTCCTGGCCCGACGTCGAGGCTCTGGAAAATGGCTCCAACCCCGGCCTCCTCCTCCGCCTCGAAGCCTCGATCTTCGAGCTCGAACGCTTCCAGCGCCTCGCCATCGAGCAGGTGACCGGCATAATCCTGTGCTTCCACCAGGCGGTCCGCGAAGAGATTATCGAGAAGACCCTGGCCCACCGGGTCGCCCCCTATCCGCCCGGCGAGAAGGAGACCGCCGACACTCACCCGATCGAGATGCGCACCCTCTCGACCCTCGATCTCAGCGAGTTCGGCGGCGGTTCGACCTTCGAGGATTCGATCCGCTGGCACAAGGCGATGCTCGCCCACGGGGTCCGCCTCGGCCAGCCGGTGAAATGCGTGAAGCTCGACGACGGCAATTGGGGCGCGACCTTGCGGATCGGGCTGTCGATGCCGCTCGTCGTTGAGCGGGCGGCGTTGGACGAGGAGGCGATGCGGATCAGCTTCTCGGAGGACATGGCCAGGGTCAGGGAAGCGCTGGAGGCGGTGGCCGCCTGACCCCCGTCATTGCGAGCGCAGCGAAGCAATCCAGTGCGG
>DASQZF010000078.1:0-6020 GCA_035638835.1 Allosphingosinicella sp.
ATCAAATCCTCCGCATCCTCGAGCCCGATCTGAAGCCGGACCAGGGGCCCCTCCGCCTGCCAGCTTGTCGCGGTCCGGATCCGCTCCGGATCGGCCGGGACGACGAGGCTTTCAAAGCCGCCCCAGCTGTAGCCGAAGCCGAACAGCTCCAGCGCCTCCATGAAGCGGGTCCGATCCTCGTCGCTCCCACCCTTGAGAACGAACGAGAAGAGGCCCGACGCCCCCTTGAAGTCCCGCTTCCAGACATCGTGGCCAGGGCATTCCGGAAGCGCCGGATGGAGCACGGCGGCCACCTGCGGCTGCGCCTTCAGCCAGAGCGCGATCCGGAGCGCGCTCGCCTCGTGCCGGCGGAGGCGGACGCCCATCGTCCGAAGCCCGCGTGAGCAGAGCCAGGCGTCGTCGGGGCTCACCGATTGGCCGAGGTCCCAGCTGGTCCGTTCGAGCCTGGAATACCAGGTGGAGCTCGCGGTGACCGAGCCGAGCATGACGTCGGCATGGCCTCCGACATATTTGGTGCCGGCGAGGATGGAGAGGTCGATCCCCGCGGCGATGGCCGGGAAGAAAAGCGGGGTGGCCCAGGTATTGTCGAGCAGGGTGGCGACCCCCCTCGCCTTCGCGGCGGCGCAGATGGCCGGGACGTCCTGGACCTCGAGGGTGAGGGAGCCGGGGCTTTCGAGGAAGATAGCCCGGGTGCGCTCGCCGATCAGGTCGGCGATCCGGTCACTGATCAGGGGGTCGTAATAGCGGGTCGTCACTCCGTAGCGCTTCAGGAAGACGTCGCAGAATCGGCGGGTCGGACCGTAGACGCTGTCCGTCATCAGCAGCTCGTCGCCCGCGGACAGCATTGTGAGCAAAGCCGCGGTCACCGCCGCGAGACCGCTGGAATAGAGCATCGTGCCGGCGGCGCCCGGCTCCATCTCGGTCAGCGCTTCGCAAAGCGCCCATTGGGTCGGGGTCCCGTGGAGGCCGTAATAATATTGGCCGAGCTCCGGAGCGGCGGCGCGCATCTCGGCGACGCTGTCGAAGAGGATGGTCGAGGCGCGATGGACCGGCGGATTGACGGTCCGGCCCCGCCACTCCCTGCGCCGTCCGCCGCGGGCGAGGTTCGTGTCGGGCCGCCTGTCCTTCACGCCGGCCCCGTCGCCTTGGGGGTCTCGGGATCGGCGCCCCATTCCGACCAGCTTCCGTCGTAGAGCCGGACGTCCTGCTTGCCCAGCAGATGGGCGCCGAAGAGGAGGACGCAGGCGGTGATGCCCGAGCCGCAGGTGGCGACCATCGGCTTGGCCAGGTCGACCCCGGCGTCCTCGAAGGCGGAGCGAAGCGAATCGTCCCGCTTCCAGCTATCGTCGGGATTGAACAGCTTGCCCTGCGGCAGGTTCTTCGAGCCCGGGATATGGCCCGAGGCCATTCCGGGACGAGGCTCGGCATCCTCCCCGGTGAACCGGCCGGCGCCGCGGGCGTCGACGATCTCATGGGCCGGGTCTCCGATCAGGCCGGCCACCGCGGCCTTGTCGACCGCCGCTTGGGCCTCGAACCTCGGGCTGAAATGGCCGTGGCGGACCTGCGGCCGGCCGCTTTCCAGCGGCCGCCCCTCCGACTTCCATTTCGACAGGCCGCCGTCGAGGATCGCCACATAATGGGCGCCGAAGCTCTTCAGCATCCACCAGGCGCGGGCCGCGCTGTGGAGCGGGCTGTTATCGTAGACGATGAAGCGCTGGCCGTCGCGAAGCCCCAGCGAGGCCATCCGGCTCGCGAACTTGGGCTCGGGCGGCACCATATGGGGCACCGGGCTGGACGAATCGGAGACGTCCTCGAGGTCGAGGAAGACCGCGCCGGGGATATGCTCCGCTTCATATTCGGCCCGTGCATCGCGGGGCTCGCCGGGGAGGAACAAGGTGGAGTCGATCACCTTGAGGTCGCCCGCTCCGAGCTCCCGCTCCAGCCATTCGCTCGTGACCAGGCTATCCATCTTCCCTCCTAACGCCGGATGACGCCGAGCCGCTCCAGCACCGCCAGATAAGCCGCGACCTCCTCGACCGGGGCGGGGCCGACACTGGCCGCGAGCTCGTCGCGAATCTGCTCCGTGCTTCGCCTGCCGTCCACCAGGTTGAGCGCCTCGTAGCCGTAGCTCGGGCCCTGGAAGAGCGGCTCTCGCGAAAGCAAAGCGGGCTTCTCCAATCCGGCCTTCTTCAGCTGGTCGTCGAGCCAGCTATAGCCGAAACCGTCCATCGGTCCCTTGGGCTTGTCGGTGCGGCGATAGACGATCCCCTTGCCTGGAGGCAGCGGCGGGGCCGGCCCTTCCGCACCCGCCCCCTCGACCTGAAGTCCGAAGCGGGCCAGCGAATCCTCGAGCGCCACCTCGTTTTCGGCGAAGCGCGACCAGGCGGCGACCGAATCCTCCTCGCCGAGGAGGGCCGTGTGCCGGGACAGCTCCGCCCTTCGGAAATCGGCTTCCGTCATCTGGATCCGCTCCAGGGCCCTCATGTCGCTCTGGTCGAGATCGGCCAGCGCCCAGGCCGAAGCCGCGGCGATGAACATCGCCCGCTTCATCTTGGTGGAGTCGAGGTTCGCGGGGATGTCCTTGTTGGTATGGATGTAGATATCCGGCCAGTCCGACACGTAGATGACCGGGATCCGCCAGCTTCCTTCGGACCAGACTTGATGGTCGGAGCCCTCCGAAAAGCCGCCGATCCTGGCCCGAAGCGGGATCCGGCTTCCTTCTCGGTCGAGCAGCGGAAAATCCGCATTGCCACTGGCGGCGTAGCGAAGCGACTGGCCGTCCACCCAGCGCGCGGTCGCGAAGCCCAGGCCGGAGACGAAGCTGGGCAGGCTCGGCGGAGAGCCTTCGACTCCAAGCGTGCCCTTGGTGATCTCCGTATTGCCCCCGATCATGTCGAGATGGATCGTCGCCAGGGTGCGGCGGGCATATTCGGGCTTCGAGTCGAGAAGCGCGATCGTGCATTCGATCTCGCACGGCCAGACGAAGCGCAGGGTCCGCTGCGGCTGCGGCAGCTTGCCCTGGGCGATCAGGCGCTGGAAGGTCCGGGCGATCTCCAGGATCCCCGAGCAGCCGCTGGCATTGTCGTTGGCGCCTGGCGAGGGATGGTCGAGGTGGCAGGAGAAGAGGATCTCCTTCGACCGGTCCCTGCCGGGAATGACGGCCGTCGGGATGAGGTAGGCGCCGGGGGTCCGGCCCGCTTTCACCTCGGCGCGAAGGCGGACGGTCTCCCCCTTGGCAAGCCTTGCCTGCCAGGCGCGCGCCCGGGCGGGGGAGACCATGAAGGCGAAGGTCGGGTCCTCCCAGGTGCCGAGATGGCCCCAGCGGATCAGGCTCCCGTCCTCGCCCCACCAGGCCGAACGCTGATTCTGGGCCCAGGAGACGATCCCGGCCGCGCCTCGCTCCGTCACCGCGAGCCTCGCGGCGGCCTCCGGCTGGCCGGAGACGAGCACCAGCTTGCCTCGGACGTTCTTGCCCGCATAATCGGCCGCCGAGCTTCCAGCGCCGACGTCGATCAGCTCCGCCTCCGCCCGGCCGTCTACGCTGTCCTGGGCGAGCGTGATCGGCTGGTCCGCCCATGAGGCGATCCGCTTCGAGTCCCTCCAGCGGCCGCCCTCCTGCCTTTGCTCCCAAAGCTCGGCGAAGCTCGCATTCCACGCCGGGCGCGAACGCTGGGTCCCGTAGAAGATTTTGCCGTCCGCCGGCAGGGAGAGGATGTCGACCTCCTTCAGGCCATATTCGCGAAGCCGGTCGCGGATCAGCTCCGCGGCTTTCCGATAGCCTTCGGAGCCGCGCATCCGGTGATGGAGCGACAGCGCCTGGACGTTGCGTTTCGCCGAGGCGCCGGAAATCTCGGAAGCCAGGGCCTCGGTCTCGGCGGCGGTGAGAAGCGGCGCGGACTTCTGCGCCGCCGCCGGAGCCGCGAGGAGCAGGAGCAAGGCCGCGAGAGCCCTCACCGGGCGAACCGCCGGAAGAAGCTCTGCCCGCCCCAGCTGGGCCGTTCGGGTGCGTCGGCGACTCGCAGCGCGAGCTCGCCGACGAAATCGTGAAGCCGGATGGCGTCCAGCTTCGCGACCGGCTGGGCAAGGTCGTCCGATGGAGCATGATAGCGGGTCGAGCGCCATTTCCGCTCGATCTCGGCCTCCGGGTCCTTGGGGCCGAAGCCGAACTTGAAGGCGAGCGCCGGAACGCCCTCGCGGATGAAGCTGTACTGATCCGAGCGGACGAAGCTGTTCCGGTCCGGGAAGGGATCGGGCACCAGGGGCAGGCCCATGGACTGGCCGACGGCCGCCGCCGTGGCGCCGAGGCTGCTTTCCTCCGCGCCCAGCGCCGTCACGCTTTTGAGCGGTATGATCGGAAGCGCCATGTCGAAGTTCATGTTGGCGACCATCGACGCCTTGGGGACGGTCGGCCGGAGCGCGAAATAGCGCGAGCCGAGCAGCCCCTTCTCCTCGGCGGTGACGAAGACGAACAGCATCGAGCGCTTGGGCTTGATCCGCCGCGCCTTGTAGCTTCGGGCGATGTCGAGGAGGCCGGCGACCCCGGCGGCATTGTCCATCGCGCCGTTGTGAAGCCCGTCGCCGTCGACCGGAGCGCTGATCCCGAGATGGTCGAGATGGGCGGTGAAGACGACATGCTCGCCCCTCAGCCGCCTGTCGCTTCCCGGCAGGCGGGCGACGACGTTGGACGAGGTGACGGGCCGGTGGCGCATCGCGACCGACGCGCGCAGGGACGGCTTCAGGTCGAATTTCGGCAAGGGCTTGGAGGCGTCGGCCAGCGCCGAGACCTGGGCGAAGGTGCGGCCCGAGCCCGTGAACAGCCGTTCGGAGGATTCGGTGTTGAAGCTGGCGTTGAAGAACTCGGTCTTGACGTCGCGAAGGGCGGGATCGGCGAAATACATTCCGGACTGGCCGGCCTGGGCCATGGAACGCGACCAGGGCACTTCGACCGCCTTGGCCGTGGTCAGCGCAAGCAGGCCGGCCGCGCCCCTTTCGGAGAGCAATCTCGCCCGGTCGCGGCGGGCATGGGCCTTGAGCGCTCCGGAAATCTCCGCCGGGCCGCCGCTGATGACGACCGCGATCTTGCCCTTCAGGTCCACTCCCGCGAAATCGTCATGGCCGGCCTCGGGGATGTGAAGGCCGTAACCGACGAAGACCATCGGCGCCTCGATCCGCTCCGGCCGGCGCCCGTCGCCCCGTCCGATGATGATGTCGCCCGGGATCGAGAGGGTCGTCGAGCGCCCGCCCGAGACCAGGGCGGCGCTCGATCCGGCGACGTCGACGAACTGCTCCTCGAATGCCACGGGCTGGAAGAAGCCTTCCGTCCCGGCGGGCTCGAGCCCGATCTCGCGAAGCTGCGAGACGACGTAATCGGCGGCGCGCTGATAGCCCGGGCTGCCCGTCAGCCGCCCTTCCATGTCGTCGGCCGCGAGGATCGAGACGTCGCTCCACCAGCGCTCGGCCCGCTGCGCGACGGTGGGCGGCTCCGGGACCGTGGCGCAGCCGGCGGCGAGGAGGAGGGCGGCGAGTGGGGCGAGACGCATCGGCTACTCCGGCGGCGGCGGGGACCCTCTTCCCTTGTCCCGCCGCCGGGCCGTTGTCCAGCCGGTCGCCGGTCTTAGCCCCTCCCCTTCAGGGGAGGGGTTGGGGGTGGGGGCTGTCCTTTCGCTCACTGGCGTCAGCAAACCTTCTCCCCCCACATTCCCCACCCCAACCCCTCCCCTGAAGGGGAGGGGCTTTAATTACGCGCACTTGGCAGAGTTATGCAGACATACAGCCTTCGGTGGGTGACGCCCGAGCGCTACCAGACCCGGACCCTGTCCTTCGGCGCCAGATAGAGCCGGTCGCCCGGCTTGACGTCGAAGGCCGAATAGAATTCGTCGATGTTCCTCAACGTGCCGTCGACCCTCCAGCGATAGGGGGAGTGCGGATCGGAGACGAGGATCATCCGGGCCACCTCGTCCCTCAGCTTGCCGCGCCAGCCCTGCGCCCAGGCCAGGAAGAAGCGCTGGTCGCCGGAAAGG
>DASQZF010000079.1:0-5880 GCA_035638835.1 Allosphingosinicella sp.
TGGCACCTCGATGTCGGCTCATCACATCCTGGGGCTGGAGCAGGTCCCAAGGGTTTGGCTGTTCGCCAATTAAAGTGGTACGTGAGCTGGGTTCAGAACGTCGCGAGACAGTTTGGTCCCTATCTGCCGTGGGCGTCGATAATTGAGAGGAGTTGACCCTAGTACGAGAGGACCGGGTTGAACATGCCTCTGGTGGACCTGTCATCGTGCCAACGGTGCAGCAGGGTAGCTATGCATGGACGGGATAACCGCTGAAAGCATCTAAGCGGGAAGCCTCCCTCAAGATAAGTTATCACAGAGCCGTCGAAGACCACGACGTTGATAGGCCGGATGTGGAAGTGCAGTAATGCATGGAGCTAACCGGTCCTAATTGCTCTATTCGCGCTTGAGAATTCCACCATCAATGACAGCTTTGGCTGTCGGTTGGATCTCAGCCAGACGGTCAAGAAGTGCACGATTTCTAGAATTTCTCACCCGCTCGCCACATAGCTTGGTGACCATAGCGTCAGTGACCCACCCGATCCCATCCCGAACTCGGCCGTGAAACCTGACTGCGCCGATGGTACTATTGCTTAAGTAATGGAAGAGTAGGTCGTCGCCAGGCTTTGCGGCGAGCGGTTGAGAGAACCCATTCACAAGATTGAGCCGCCCGAGGTCTGCACCCGCAGATCCGGGCGGCTCGATTGTTTTGGCGCGGGGTGGAGCAGCCCGCCGCCGGTCCGCGAAAGCGGGGCGGGAATCAAAAGACGCTTCCGGGTGGCCTCAAGGCCTCCCGTCAACGGTGACGCGGGGTGGAGCAGCCCGGTAGCTCGTCAGGCTCATAACCTGAAGGTCGCAGGTTCAAATCCTGCCCCCGCAACCAACGAGGCCCCCGCCGCAAGGCGGGGGCCTCGTTGCTTTTGGGCGGCGTGGGTTTCGCTGCCACGCGCGGATCTCGGGCGTTATCGTCCAAGCCGGCTCCCTCCGTCATTGCGAGCGAGGCGAAGCAATCCAGTGCGGCCTCCGAGCCCGCCGGATTGCCGCGTCGCTTCGCTCCTCGCAATGACGGGCCGGCCAGGCTGGCCGGTTTGTTGGCTCTAGCCCGCCGGCGCCGGCGCTTGCGTACAGTCCGTGCGTCGATCAGCGCCCTCAGCCTGGAGCGCATGACGCCGCGGATCGGCGCCATGTCTTCGTCGAGCAGCCCCTCGTCCCCGAAGCGCTCGCCCGGAGTCAGGTCGCCGATCTCGCGGAGCAATGCTTCATATTCGGCCGCCGCCATGAATTCCTCGAAGGCCGCGTCCCGGCCGCGATAGAGAGCGAGGAAGGAGTCGAGCTGCCGCGACCAGCGCCGGCCGGCGGCGGTCCGACGATAGGTCTCGGAGACGTTGAGATGCTCGCCGTCCTTGCCCTCCCCGACATGCCGGCTCCGCCAGGCGTCGAGAAGCATCCACCGCGCCCGGGCGAGCTCGACCTGAGAGTCCGGATCCCCCGAGCGTCCAAGCCGGCGTACGATATCCTCGAAGAGGCGGATGCTCTCGTCGCTGTCGGAGGGACGCGCCCCGGCCATGGCGACGAACGCTTTCGTCGCTTCGCCCGGATAGCGCGCCTCGAGCGCCGCGAGCACCTGGTGCCGGTGCGGTTCGCGCAGCCTCTGCCCGAGGAACAGGCCGTGGAGCTCCGCCCGGCTTTCGGATCCGGCCGGAAGGCGGGGATCGATTTCGCCATAATCGCACGGGCCGGTCTCGACGACCGGATCATGCAGCTCCGATGCGCCCGCGGAGGCGGAGCAAAGGGCGGCAATGGCCGCGGCGGAAAGCCGAAGTCTTCGCATCGACCGCAACCTGGCCGAGGCGAGCCCGGCCGTCGATCAGAGCGCCGCCTTCAGCTTCTCGGCAAGGTCGGTCTTCTCCCAGGGGAAGAAGTCGCCTTCCGCGGTCCGGCCGAAATGGCCGTATGCGGCGGTCTTCCGGTAGATCGGCTTGTTGAGGCTGAGATGGGTGCGGATCGCGCGCGGGGTCAGCCCGCCCAATTCCGGAATCGCCATGATCGCCCGCTCGATCGCGGCGTCGTCCGAGCCGGTCCCGGTGCCGTGCGTATCGACGTAGAGCGACAGCGGCGCCGACACTCCGATCGCATAAGCGAGCTGGATCGTGCAGCGCCGCGCGAGGCCGGCGGCGACGATGTTCTTGGCGAGGTAGCGGGCGATATAGGCCGCCGAGCGGTCGACCTTGGTCGGGTCCTTGCCGGAGAAGGCGCCGCCGCCATGCGGAGCCGCCCCGCCATAGGTGTCGACGATGATCTTGCGGCCGGTCAGGCCGGCGTCGCCGTCCGGCCCGCCGATCTCGAAGCTTCCGGTCGGGTTGATGTGGTAGACCGTCTCGTCGGAAAGAAGCTCGGCCGGAAGCACGTCGGCGACGACCCGGCGGACATAGGATTTCAGCTCGGCTTCCTTCTCGCCCTGGTCGTAGCCCTTGCCGTGCTGGGTCGAGACGACGATCGCTGTGGCCGCGACCGGCTCGCCATTCTCGAAGCGAAGGGTGACTTGGCTCTTGGCGTCGGGCTCGAGGAAGGGCGCTGCGCCCGAATGGCGATCGGCGGCCATGCGCTCGAGGATCTTGTGGCTGTAGTAGAGGGTCGCCGGCATCAGGTCCGGGGTCTCGTCGCAGGCGAATCCGAACATGATGCCCTGGTCGCCGGCGCCTTCGTCCTTGTTGCCCGAGGCATCGACGCCCTGGGCGATGTGGGCGGATTGGGGGTGGAGGTTGTTCGAGAAGTCGAGAGTCTCCCAGTGGAAACCCTCCTGCTCATAGCCGATCGCCTTCACCGTCTCGCGGACGACGGCCTCGATCTCTTGCCGGATGCCCGGGGCCCAATTGCCCGCCTCGTCCATGATCCCCCGGCCGCGTATCTCACCGGCAATGACGACCTTCTGGGTCGTCGTCAGGGTCTCGCAGGCGACTCGCGCCTCCGGGTCCTTGGCGAGGAAGAGGTCGACGACGGCGTCGGAGATCTGGTCGGACACCTTGTCGGGATGGCCTTCGGACACGGACTCGGACGTGAAGAGGTAATTGCTGCGCATCGGGAGAAACCGGCCTTCCTGAAATCTGCGGGAGAGCAGGATATAAAGATATCCTTATATGCGCTCCCTAGCCGTCTTTGAGTCTCCCTGCAATGCGTTGCGCGACCATCGCCAGCGCGATCAGAAGGAGTGCGAAGAGCAGCGGTAGGATGTTGCCGAAGCGGGCGAAGGGGGTCGGCGGCTTGGGCGCCGGCAGCCTCGTGTCGATGATCCCCGCCGTTCGCCAGGGCAGGCTTCGAAGGAGCCGGCCGTCGGCGTCGATCACCGCCGAGATTCCCGTCGGAGTCGCTCGAAGCACGGGCAGCCCTTCTTCCAGCGCCCGCAACCGGGCCTGGGCCAGGTGCTGCGGCGGCCCCCAGGCTCCGAACCAGGCATCGTTCGAAGGATTGAACAGGAAATTGGGCCGGTTCTTCCGGTCGATGACCTCGCCCGAGAAGATGATCTCGTAGCAGAGCTGGAAACCCGCCTTGCCGATCACCGGAAGGTCGAGCGTCTGCGCCCCGGGTCCCGGGTCGAAATCAATGTCTCCCGGCGCGAGGCGTGACAGGCCGAGCGAGGAGAGGATCGGCCGCATCGGCAGATATTCGCCATAGGGGACGAGATGCGCCTTGTCGTAGCGGGACAGGATCCGCCCCGTCCGGTCGATCGCGAAGACGCTGTTGGTGGCGCTGGCGATGTCCCGCCCGTCGGGAGAGCGCCAGGTAACCCCGCCGGTGAGGAGCAGGTCCTTCTCGCCGAGCATCGCCGCGACCTCCTGGCGGAGCTCCAGCATCTCGACGACGTAGCTCGGATCGCGAAGCCCGTTCTCGAGCGGCCTCGTCACCGCGGCTTCGGGCCAGAGCAGCAGGCGCGGTTCGCTCCCGCCCCATGTGGAGAGGCGCCTCAGCCGCTCCATATTCTCCTCCCGGAAACCCTCCCGCCATTTGTCCTGCTGGCCGATATTGGGCTGGACGATCCGGAGCGACGGACCCGCCGGCCCGGGCGCCGGCCCTCCCGCCAGGAAGCCGGCCAGCGCGACCGTGGCGACGCCCGCGGCGGCCGCCCCCGCCGGGCGCCACTGCCGCAGGATCAGTAGGAGCAGGACTCCCGCGAGCAGGGTCGCGATCCCGGAAAGACCGTAAGTGCCGACCAGGCGCGCCGAATATGAAAACGGCATGGCCAGTATCGCCACGCCCAGCGGATTCCAGGCGAAGCCGGTGAACAGGGTCGCTCGAAGCCATTCGGTGACGACCCAGGCGGCGGCGAAGACGAGGACGAGCCGGAGGTCGTTCCTCCGCCCCCAGCGCCAGGCCAGCCCGGCCGCGGCCGCCGGATAGACGGCGAGGTAGAGCGAGAGCAGGACCACCGCCAGGTAGCCGAGCGAGGCCGGCATCTCGGCCTGGTAGGTGAAGGCGGTGGCGATCCAGTTCAGGCCGAGAATGAAATGGCCCACTCCGAACCACCAGCCCCGGGCGAGGGCGCTCCGAAGGCCCGGCGCGGTGCGCACCAGCCACAGGAGCAGCCCGAACGCCGCCAGGGTCAGCGGCCAGAGCCCGATCGGCTCGAAGCCGCAGGCCGCCGCGAGGCCGGCGAGGAAGGAAAAAAGGAGTGGCTTCACGGCGGTTACTTCGTCGGTAATCGTTCGATTTACAATCCGTCGGACCGCTTGTTCATCTGGGAGACGCCATAATCCGTTCGGGCTGAGCCTGTCGAAGCTTTCCGCTCTCTGCTGTGGAAATGAAAGGAAAGGGCTTCGACAAGCTCAGCCCGGACGGGGCGGGTGGTTCAACGCCGCTGTCGCTTGTACAGCAGCGCCATGACCCTCCCGCCGTTTCACCTTGCCTTCCCGGTCCACGATCTAGACTCCGCCCGCGCCTTCTACGGCGGCCTGCTCGGCTGTCCGGAAGGCCGAAGCGCCGACGAATGGATCGACTTCGATTTCTTCGGCCATCAAATCGTCGCCCATCTCGATCCGGGCATGGAGCGGCGGAGCCGTCGCGCTCCGGTCGACGGACACGACGTGCCGGTGCCGCATTTCGGAGCCGTGCTCGACATGGTTTCATGGGAGGAGATGGCGCAGCGGCTGAAATCCGCCGGCGCCGAGTTCGTCATCGAGCCGACGATCCGCTTCCGCGGCCGGCCGGGAGAGCAGGCGACGATGTTCTTCCTCGACCCTTCCGGCAACGCCCTCGAGATCAAGGCCATGGCCGACCCGGAGAATCTGTTCGCGAAGTGAATGATCCTCCCTGCCGCGAAGCGGTGGGGAGGGGGACCATGCGAAGCATGGTGGAGGGGTGAGTGGCGCAGACCTTCGCCGTCTCACGCCAGACCCTCGGATTTCCGTGCCGACACCCCTCCACCACACGTCGTGTGGTCCCCCTCCCCATGCTTCGCACGGGGAGGATTATCAGGCCGCTTCCCTCGCCGCCGCCAGAACCGGTCCCCGAACGGCGGGGAGCAGGCCGCGATAGAGATTCGCCATCTGCGCGGCCATGGCGTCCGGGGTGTAGCGCCCGGCCCGTTCCCTGGCCGCCCGGCCCAGCACGGCGCGCTCGAAATCGTCGCCGACCAGATCCCCGATCGCCCGGGCGAAGCCCTCCTCGTCGCGCGGATCGACGAAGATCGCGACCTCTTCCCAAAGTTCGCGGTAGGTGGGTATGTCCGAGAGGATCAGGGCGCAGCCCGCCGACGCGGCTTCGAGTACCGCCGGTCCGAACGGCTCGTGCCGTGCCGCGGAGACGAAGACCGGACGCGCCGAGAGCCAGCGGCTCAGTTCCTCCTCGGCGAGGGTTCCGAGGCAGTGGATGTTGTCGAACAGGACCTGGGCTCCGCCGGGTCCGGCG
>DASQZF010000080.1:0-9303 GCA_035638835.1 Allosphingosinicella sp.
CGACTGGAACACCTGGCCGATATAGGCGCCGAGATCGCCGTTGAAGCTGCCTCCGCCGAACTGCGCCTGGCCGCTCTGACCGACGATGCTGACCGCCCGTGCGCCGTTCTGCATCCCGTAGCCGCTGGGGACGGAGAAGCGCAGCCTCAGGTCCGGATGGGTGAAGGTGCGCCCATCGATCACGCCCTGCCTCGGATCGTCGTCGACCATCATCCCGTCGATCCGGGCGAGGAAGGCGTCGCGGTTCCTGAGGCCCGTGCCGGCCCGGCCGGTGGCGCTCGCGGCCCGGCTCGCGTTCGTCACCCGGTCGGCGCTGAGCGGGTGGCTCCGGGCCCAGCTTGGGGTCGAGCGCTCGTCGTTGCGGCCCACCGCCCTCGCCTCGAGCGCGGTGGCCGCTCCCAGCGAATTGAGGAAGCTTGCCGAGGCCGCGGGATCGTAGCCGGCGGCGGCGAGATAGCGCACCCCGAGATTGTCCGACTCGATCTCCTGCTTGCGCGAGTAGCTCAGGACCACGCCCTGCAATCCCTGGCCCGCCAAGTTGCCGAGTTCGCTCGATCCTGTGACAACCCCGACTCCGGCCGCGAGGATCTGGCTGAAGATTCCAGCCCGCTTGCGCTCGGAGCTGTGCCGGGCGGCGATATGGCCCGCCTCGTGGCCGAGCACGAAGGCCAGCTCGGCCTCGTCGTTGGCGAGCCCGACCAGCTGGCGGGTGACGTAGAGATAGCCGCCCGGGACGGCGAAGGCGTTCATCACCGGCGAGTTCAGGGTGGTGATCCGGAAGGCGTTGCCGCCTCCGGCGATGTTGCTCTGGGCCGCGACCCGGGCGCCGACCTGCCGGATATAGGCGCTTCGGGCGCTGCTCTCCTCGCCGCCGAACTGCTCGACGATCTGCGGGTGCTGCCTGGCGGCCGTGGCCGAACTGCTCTGGGAGATGCTGCGGGTCTTGCTCTGGGCCGTGGCGGGCGCGTTGCCGGCGACCGAAGCGATCGCGGCGAGCGAGACGGACAGCGCGAAAAGCGCCTTCAACTTCATCACATACTCCTCGAACAGGACGATTCGTCGCCGTAAGGAACGGGGGAAATGGGACGAGGTTCCTGAAGGCGGGGAATCGTCATTGCGAGGAGCGAAGCGACGAAGCAATCCAGCCTGCGTCCGAGGCCGCACTGGATTGCTTCGCTACGCTCGCAATGAGGAGGCAACGCTCAGCCTATCGCGAGATACTTCCGCCGCCGGTCCGACCGCACCTCGCCGCTCGACAGCGCCGCAAGCCCATCCAGCTCCTCGGCCACCGCCTCGCCGAGCGCGGCGATCGCGGCGGCCGGGTTTCGATGGGCGCCGCCGACCGGCTCGGGGACGATCCGGTCGATCACTCCCAGGGCCTTCAGGTCCTGGGCCGTCACCCGCATCGCCTCGGCGGCGTCGGCCGCCTTCTCGGCCGTGCGCCAAAGGATGGAGGCGCAGCCTTCGGGGGAGATGACGGCGTAGACGCTGTGCTCCAGCATCAGGACCCGGTTGGCGGTCGCGATCGCGATCGCTCCGCCCGAGCCCCCTTCCCCGACGATCGCGGCGACCATCGGCACTCCGAGCGACAGGCAGGCCTCGGTCGAGCGGGCGATCGCCTCCGCCTGGCCGCGCTCCTCGGCCTGCACTCCGGGAAAGGCGCCGGGCGTGTCGACCAGGGTGACGACGGGAATCGCGAAGCGGTCGGCCAGCTCCATCAGCCGGATCGCCTTCCTGTAGCCCTCGGGCTTCGCCATCCCGAAATTGTGGGTGAGGCGGCTTGCGGTGTCGTCGCCTTTCTCGTGGCCGATCAGGACGACCTTGCGGCCGGCCAGCCGGCCGAGCCCGCCGACGATCGCCGCGTCTTCCCCGAAATTGCGGTCCCCGGCGAGCGGGATGAAATCCTCGGCCAAGGCGGCCACATAATCCTTGAAATGCGGCCGGTCCGGATGGCGGGCGACCTGGGTCTTCTGCCACGGGGTCAGCCGGCCATAGGTGTCGCGAAGCAGGCGATCGGACTTGGTTTCGAGGCGGCCGATCTCGGAGTCGATGTTGAGGTCCGAATCCTGAGCGGTCTCGCGCAGCTCCTCGATTCGGTTGTCGAGCTCGGCGATCGCTTTTTCGAAATCGAGGAAGGTGGGCATGGGTCCGGCGCTAAGCGCGCTGCGGCTGTGCGTCAACGAAACCGTCATCCCGGCGAAAGCCGGGACCTCAGGACGGAAAGACTCGGCGGGTCTCCCCGAGGTCCCGGCTTTCGCCGGGATGACGAATGCTATTTCCGCCGCCCCGCATCGGCCAGCGGATGGCGGCTGTTGACCAGCTCGATCAGCCGGCGGCTGTCGACATGGGTGTAGATCTGCGTCGTCGCGATGTCGGCATGGCCGAGAAGCATCTGGAGGGCCCGGAGGTCGGCGCCGCCTTCGAGCAGGTGCGTGGCGAAGGCGTGGCGGAGGACGTGGGGGCTGACCCGCTCGGGCGGCACCCCTGCGGCGGCAGCGAGCTCTTTCAGAAGCTGGTGCAGCCGGACCCGGCTGAGGTGGCCCTTGCCCGAGGGGAAGAGCCAGGCGACGTCGCGCGGGATCAGTGCCGCCCATTCGGCGACGGCGGCCCGGGCACGGTCGGAGATCGGAACGAGCCGCTCCTTGTCGCCCTTGCCCTTGAGGATGAGGAAGGGCCTGTCCGGATGGACCGAATGGCGGGGAAGCGAGACCAGCTCGGTCGCCCGCATCCCGGAGCCGTAGAGCAATTCCACCAGGGCGGTCAGCCGGAGAGCGGCCGCGCCGGGCGCCTCGAGGCGGCGGCGGTCGAGCTCGGCGAACAATGCGCCGACCGAATCGTGGCCGAGAATCTTGGGCAGCGGCCGGCCGGCGGAGGGGCGCGGCAAGGCGGGCGAAGGATCGTCGCCGCGAAGGCCCTCGTCGTGAAGGAAGCCGAAGAAGCGGCGGAGCGCCGCCGCCTTGCGCCCGACCGTGGCGGGCTTGAGCGGCATCCAGGCTTCGGAGAGTCCCTTCAAGGCTTCCGGAGTCGCGCTCGTCAGCCTTCCGCCGAGCAGCTCGGAAGCGCCCCTCAGGTCGCGCTCATAGGCCAGCCGGGTGTTGAGGGCGGCGCCGGCCTCCGCCGCGAGCATCTCGAGGAAGGCGGCGATCAGCTGCCCGTCCTCGCTTGTCGCGCTCACAGCCGGGTCATGGCCTCGGCCGCGATCATCCGGGCTTCATATTCGAGCCCGACTTCCCTCAGGGCCCGGACGATATGGTAGAGATGCTCGGGCGGGACTCCGCGCCAGCTCGGGGTCTGCATTCCCACTCCGGCGAGCAAGGCGACGGTGCCCGGCTGGTCCGCCCGAGCGGCGGCGGAGATGATGTTGGCCCAGCGGCTGCGCGGCGCCGGGCTCACTCCATAGGGGGCGGGATCGTCGAGGCGGCCGAGGCCGGCGAGGGCCGCGACCAGCATCCTTCCGCGATGGCTTCCGGCGCTGTCGGTGAAATCTTCGATCCGGCTGGCGCTGAGATCGACGACGGCGCTCGGCGCTCCGACCGCCAGGATCGACCAGGCGCGATGGCCGTCGTCGCCGTCGAGGCCGTCCGCGACCGGGCCCCAGCCGGCGGCGAAGCGGTCGAAGCCCCCCGACATCATCGATCCGAGCAGGTCGTCGGTGCGGTTGCCGCGCTCCGCCGAGGCCGGGATCCGAGCCGCCGCGGCGGCGGTGAGGATGAAGCGGCCATAGCGGTCGCCGCCTTCGCCGCCCCACAGGTTGCGCATGGCGTCGACCCGGTCGTCGATCGAGCCGCCGACATAGGCCTTGCGCAGACGTCCGCCGATGCTGGCCTCGATCTCGGAGGGGTCGGTCCGGTCGGCGAGCAGGCTGTGCATCTCGACCAAGGAGGCGTTGGAAAACACCCCGAGGGTAGCCGCCCGCTCGGCCGCCGCGATCCGCTGCTCGAGCGGGATCATCGGCGCCCGCGCCTGCCAGGCCCAGACCGCGGAGCCTGCGCGGTTCATCAGCCCGGCCGGGATCTCCAGGCCGGTGGCGCTCGCGAGGCCGAAGCGCCAGCTGTTGAGCTCGTCGACGCCCTCCCACTCGATGGTCACCGCGCCCCGGGTGTTGGCGCCGGCCCCGATCACTTTCTGGGCGAGCAGGGTGTCGATCCCGTTGCCGACCCTTCGCCGCGCCTGCCCGATCAGCTGGCTGGCGCGGGCGGCGTCGCCCTCGAGCGAGGCGCACATGGCGTCGGCGAGCGGCCAGACCTGCTGCTCGGAAACCTTGCGGCCCGGCCCGACGAGCGGGCAGAGCGCCGCCGGATCGGCGGTGGCGAGCGCCGCCTGGACGGCGACGCTGAACATGCGCGGGGTGAACTGGTCGACGTCGACCGCCTGGACGAGCATCCTTGCGCCGTCGGCCTCGCCCATCCGAAGAAGCAGCCAGGCGCGCTCGGCCACCCAGTCGACCTCGTTGACCTGGCTCGGCGCCGAGGCTTCGGAAAGCAGCGCGCGGCGCAGAAGGATCGAGGCCCAGCGCGACGGCAGCGGAGCGTTGAGCCGGCCCATAAGGCCGCTGAGGAATCGGCCGTTGGCGTTGCCGAAGGCGTCGAGGCCAAGCCCCCAATTGCCCGGTCGGAGCGGCCCGACCGGGTTGGTGGGACGCCGCGATTCGTCGGGAATCTCGATCGGAGGCGGAAGCGATTGCCGGGCGAGGGCCTGCAGATCCTCGGCCGCCGAATCCTCGATCTCCAGCGGCGCGCTGGACCGCGGCGGGGCCGGCCTGGACGCCGGCGGCGGCGGCGGCGAAGGGGCGGACGGGGTTTCCGGAGCCTCGGGGGACGGGGCCTTGGGCGACGGAGCCTTGGGCGCAGGCGGGGGCGGCTCGCCGAAGCCGGGGGGCAGCAGCGATTCCGGGCCCTTTTCGCGCTGGCCCATCGCCGGGAGGGCGAAGGCCAGGGCGGCGCCGCCGGCGAACAGGAGGAGCTTAGCCCGCAAGGGCTTCATTGGTGACGTCCTGCTCGATCCGCTGGGTCGGGACCTCGGAATCGCGCATGCCGAGGTAGATCAGCCAGGCCAGGAACAGAATCGGAAGAAGCATCAGAAGCTTCGGCAGGATCGGTTTACGCCGGCGCGCGGGAGGTGAGATACGCATGGCCGGCCTTTTGCCCCACGAGCCGCCCCCCTGTATAGCCCCTGCCGCAATGCGACACGCGCTTCTTCCGACCGAATCATCGCCCGAACGCTCGATCGTCCTCGTCGGGCTGATGGGCGTGGGCAAGTCGACGGTGGGGAGGCGGCTGGCGCGGCGGCTCGGCCTCCCCTTCGTCGATTCGGACGAGGAGATAGAGCGCGCCGCCGATCGTGAGATAAAGGAGATATTCGACCGCTTCGGCGAGGCGAGCTTCCGCGACGGGGAGCGGCGGGTGCTCCGGCGGCTGATCGCGGGCGAGCGCAAGGTGATCGCGACCGGCGGCGGCGCCTTCATGGATCCGGAGACCAGGGCCCTGATCCTCGATCGCTGCGTCGCGATCTGGCTGGAGGCGGAAGTCGAGACCCTGGCCGAGCGGGTCAAGCGGCGGGGCCACAGGCCGCTGCTGGCCGGAAGGGAGCCCCTCCCCCTCCTCCGTGAGCTCGCCGAGCTCCGCAACCCGGTCTATGCCGAGGCGCATCTGCGGATCCGGAGCGAAGCCGGACCGCACGAGAGGATTGTCGAGCGGATCGTACAGGCGCTGGCGGGGCAGGCGGGATGAGACGGATCGAGGTCCGCCTGGGTGAGCGAAGCTATGATATCGCGATCGCCTCCGGCCTCCTGGAGGAGGCGGGCGAGCTGCTGGGACCGGCCGCGCGCGACGGACGGATCGTGGCGGTGTCCGACGAGAATGTCTGGGCGGCGCAGGGCGCCCGGCTCCTGTCTTCGGGGCTGGACATCGTGCCCGTGCTGGTGCCCGCGGGCGAGGCGAGCAAGAGCTGGGGCCAGCTCCAGGGGCTGACCGACCGGCTCCTCGAGCTCGGGGTCGAGCGGGGCGATTCGATCCTCGCCTTCGGCGGAGGGATGGTCGGCGACCTCGCCGGCTTCGCGGCGTCGATCCTGAAGCGCGGATGCGCCTATGTGCAGGTGCCGACGAGCCTGCTCGCCCAGGTCGATTCGTCGGTCGGAGGAAAGACCGCGATCAATTCGGCGGCGGGCAAGAATTTGATCGGGGCCTTCCACCAGCCGGTCGCGGTCCTGATCGACCCGTCGACGCTCGACACCCTGCCCGAGCGGGAGCTTCGCGCCGGCTATGCCGAAGTGGTGAAATACGGCCTGATCGGCGATCCCGCCTTCTTCGGATGGTGCGAGGAGAATGTGGCGGCCCTGCTCGCCGGGGGCGAGGAGGCCCGGCTGCACGCGATCGAGACCTGCGTTCGGGCCAAGGCGGGAATCGTCGCCGAGGACGAATTGGAGACGAAGGGACGGCGGGCGCTGCTCAATCTCGGCCATACGTTCGGCCATGCGCTGGAGGTGGAAAGCGGATTCGCGATGCTCCACGGCGAGGCGGTCGCGCTCGGGACGGTCCTGGCCTTTCGCTTCTCGGTGGAGCGCGGCCTGTGCGATGTCGCGGAGTCCGAGAGGGTTGCTGCGCACCTGGCGGCTGCGGGGCTCCCGGTGCGGCTCGAGGGGCTGAGCGCCGGGCGGCTCGTCGAGCACATGGCGAGCGACAAGAAAGCGAGCGGCGGTCGGGTGCCGCTCGTGCTTGCCCGCGGGATCGGCAAGGCGTTCGTCGACCGGTCGGTGGAGCTCGGCGAGGTGGAGGCGTTTCTGGAGCGGGAGCTTAGCGCGTGATGGCTTTATGTTGATCCGTCATTGCGAGGAGCGAAGCGACGAAGCAATCCAGTGTCGTTCGAGGCCGCACTGGATTGCTTCGATTCGCTCGCAATGACGAGGTGAATCGGTCCGACCCATCACGCTCTAATTAGTCTCTTCCCCCCGAGCCCCCAGCGCGTTGTCCGGCCCGAACATCGTCTCCTTCATCGCGTGGATGTCGCCCGAGGCGGTCTGGCTGTCGAGGCGCTGGCGGTCGCGGTCGCGATATTCCCGCTCGACCCGGTCGACCTCGCCGGCGTCGACGCAGAACAGGGCGAGCGCCTCGCGGCCCATCGTCACCGCCGATTCGAAGACTTCGCGGACCGTGCATTCGATGTCGAGCGGGGCGAGCTCCATCAGATGGAGCCGGTCGAAGGCTCGGACGAAGATCGCGGCCTGCGGAAAGGCCTCGAGGATCGGCTGCAGCCGGTGCGCCGTCGGATAGCGGTCGTCGAGGCAGAAGAGGATCGCCTTGGCGTCGCTTGCCCCGGCGAGCCGGAGCAGGTCGAGCCGGGTGCCGTCGCCATAATAGACCTTGGAGCCGAAATCGCCGCTGACCTCGATCTGGCTCGGCTTGGAATCGATCAGGGTGACTCCGATTCCCTTGGCCATCAGCATCTGGGCGACGGTCTGTCCGAAACGCCCGTAGCCGACGACGATCGCCTGGGTCGGACCGGAATGCTCGGGGCCGTCGAGGCCGTCCCCGTCCCGGCGGCTCGATCGGCGGTCCAGCCAGTCGTTCAGCATCATCAGGAAGGGCGTCGCCGCCATCGAGACGGTGACGATGGCTCCGAACAGGCTCGCCGCCTCGGGCTCGATGAGCAAGGCGCCCTGGGCGGCGGCGAAGAGGACGAATCCGAACTCGCCCCCCTGGCTCAGTAGGAGTCCGAGCTTGAGGGCCCGCTTCGACTTCATCCCGAAGGCCCTGGCCAGGGCGAAGAGGATCGAGGCCTTGAGAGCGATCAGGGCCGCCGCCATTCCGACGATGAAGAGCGGGCGCTCGGCGATGACCCTGAGATCCAGCATCATCCCGATGGCGACGAAGAACAGCCCGAGGAGGATCGACCGGAATGGATCGACGTCCGCCTCGAGCTCGTGCCGGTAGGGCGAATCGGCGAGCATCACTCCGGCGATGAAGGCGCCAAGCGCGGTCGAGAGGTGGAGCGCCTCCATCACCGCGGCGCTTGCGAGGACGATGAACAGGCCCGCGACGACGAACAATTCGCGCTCGCTGATCCGGCCGACGAGCCGGAACAGCGGGTTGATCAGGAACCGCCCGGCGAGGACCAGGCCGACGATCGCTGCGAGAGTGTAGAGCCCGAGCTGCCATCCCGGCGGCGCGAGCGGGTCTGCAGGCGCTCGCGACAAAGCGGCGATGATCGTGATCAGTGGGACGATCGACAGATCCTGGAAGAGCAGGATCGAGAAGGCCCGCTCGCCCGCCGGGGTGTTGATCGAGCCGTCGGCGCGAAGGCTCGGAAGCACCTGGGCGGTCGAGGACAAAGCGAGCGGAAGTCCGATCGCGAGCGACGCGGCCAGGCTGAAGTCCGCGGCGAAATAGATGAGGGCGGTGAGCGCGAGCCCGCTCACCGTCACCTGGAGAAGCCCGAGCCCGAATATGTCCTGCTTCAGGCGCCAGAGCCTGCTCGGATGGAGCTCGAGCCCGACCAGGAAGAGCAGAAGCACGATCCCGAAATCGGCGATGTGAAGCATCTCCTCGGGCGCGCTGATCAGGCCGATTCCGTGCGGGCCGACGACCGCTCCGGCGACCAGATATCCAAGCACCGCACCCAGGCCGAGGCGGCGGAACAGCATGACGAAGATCAGGGCCGCGCCGAGGATGATGACCCCGTCGCGAAGGAGCAGGGTTGCGGCCTGGGCGCCGGCGCCTTCCGCTTCCATCAGAGTCCAGCCTCCGCTTCCTGGGCCTTCGCGGCGGCCTCGGCGAGGGCCTCGAAAGCGAGAAGGATGGAGGCGTGGCGGGCCGGGACCCGGCGGGCCTCGGCGAAGATCTCGAGCCCCGGCCAGTCGCCCGGCCGCTCGCTCCGTCCGGACAGGAAGGCGGCGAGCCCGTCGCGCGCTTGCTCGATCTCGGCCCGGGTGCGGCCGATCCCATGGGCGCCCATCAGCGAGGCGGAGGCCTGGCCCAGCGCGCAGGCCTTCACCTCCTGGCCGAGCTCCACGACCCTCCCCTCTCCGTCCAGAGCGACGTCGACGGCGACCCGGCTGCCGCACACGGTCGAGCGCCTCTCCGAGCTCGCCTGAGGATGTTCGAGCCGGCCGAGATTCGGGATCGAGGAAGCGAGACGAAGTATGTCGCGGCTGTAGATGGCGCTGGGCACGAGGGGGCTATAGATTGCGACGAGGCGCAGCGCCACCTGGCCGCGCCGGGCCGTCACCCTGGACTTGTTTCAGGGTCCGGTTCTCCGCCCGCGAGGCGGCTCGACCCTGGATGCTGAAACAAGTTCAGCATGACGGTC
>DASQZF010000081.1:0-22774 GCA_035638835.1 Allosphingosinicella sp.
TACCCCTCCACCATGCTTCGCATGGTCCCCCTCCCCACCGGCTTCGCCGGCAGGGAGGCAAGCTGTCAGAAGCTCAGCGCCCCCTCGATCACCGTCACGCACCTGCCTCCCAATATGGCCCGGTCCCCGTCGCTCCTGCACTCGACCCGCCCGCCCCGGCGGCTCGCCTGGAAGGCCGTGAACGAGTCGCGGCCGAAGCGCTCGGTCCAGAAGGGGGCGAGGGCGGCATGGGCGGAGCCGGTGACCGGATCCTCGTCGACTCCCCAGGCCGGCACGAAGACCCGGCTGACGACGTCGTGCCCGCCGCTGCCGGGGGCGGTGGCGATGACCATGAAGTCGATCTCGGCGAGCCTCTTCATGTCGGGACGAAGCGCCCGGACCGCGGCTTCGTCGGCGAAGAGCAGGATGGCGACCCCCTCCGATCCTTCGTAGCTGAGGTAGAGTTCGGGCGGCGCCGAGCCGCTCGCGCCGTCATGGGTGACGATGTCGACGATTCCTGCGCCGTCGCGGGCGACGACGTCGCGCATCTGCTCTTCCGTGGCGAGGCTGCAGCGCGTCTGTGGAAGATCGAGCCGGTAGCCCGCGCCGTCGCGGCTGACGACGAGGATTCCCGACTGGCGGGTGCGGAACCGGATCCGCTCGCGCTCTCCGATCAGGACATGCCCGCTCGCCAGCGTGGCATGGCCGCACAGGGCGACTTCCACCGTCGGAGTGAACCAGCGCAGCTCGTAATCGGCCTCGCCGTCGGTCGACGGGACCGCGAAGGCGGTTTCGGAAAGATTGTTCTCCTCGGCGATGGCCTGAAGCGTTTCGTCGGGCAGCCACGCTTCAAGGGGCACCACGGCCGCGGGATTGCCGGTGAACGGGCGGTCGGCAAAGGCGTCGACCTGGACGAGGCGCAATTCAGGCATGGGTAAATCTCCTCGGAAGGTCTCCCTATCCCGTTCGTGTCGAGCGAAGTCGAGACACCCTATCGAGCGAAGCCGAGATACTTAGCCTGGCCTCGGCTTCGCTCGGCAGGGCCCCTCGACGGAGTTTATCCAGAGCGCCGCCGCAGGCGGCGTCGAAGGGCTCGGGGTCACCGGAGAAGGCTCAAGCGTCGCCGCCGTCCGTCAAATCCGTCTCGGCCAGCTTGTTGCCGGGCTGGTCGATCTGGCCTTCGGGATCGATGTGGATGAGGATCTCGACGCCCGGGAACTCGGCCTCGAGCTTGTGCTCGACCTCGTCCATCACCCGGTGGGCCTCGGCGACGCTCATCCCGGGATCGACCCAGACATGGAACTGGACGAAATCATGGGCCCCGCTGGTCCGCGTCCTGAGGTCGTGAAGCCCCTTCAGCGCGGGGTGGCGGGCGGCGACCTCGACGAAGCGGCGCCTTTTCTCCTCCGGCCATTCCCGGTCCATCAGCTGGTCGACGGCTCGGCTGGAGGCGCGCCAGGCGCCCCACAGGAGCCAGAGGGCGATGAGGATCCCGAAGACCGGGTCGGCGCCGGTGAGACCGAGATACTGGTCGAGGACGAGGGCGGCGATCACCGCCAGGTTGAGCAGCAGGTCGCTCTGGTAATGGACGTGGTCGGTCTCGATCGCGACCGAGCGGGTCCGGGCGATGACCCGGCGCTGATAGGCGAGCAGGCCCAGGGTGGCGAGGATGGCGACGATCGAGACTCCGATCCCATATTCGGCATTCGCGGTCTCATCGCCGCCGAGCAGCCGGTCGAGTGCGCTCCAGCCGATTCCGAGCGCGGAGAAAGCGATGATCCCGACCTGGGCGAGCGCCGCCAGCGCCTCGGCCTTGCCGTGGCCGAAGCGGTGGTCGAAGTCGGCCGGCGCGGCGGCGATCCGGACTCCGTAGAGCGTGATCAGCGAGGCGAGCAGGTCCAGCCCCGTATCGGCCAGCGAGCCGAGCATCGCGACCGAGCCGGTCGCCCAGGCCGCATAGCCCTTGAGGACCAGAAGGAAGAGCGCGACGGCGACGCTGGCGAGGGCCGCCCGAGTCGCCAGCGAGCCGTGGGCCTCATGCGCGGGGCGGCCCCCGCTCACGGGTAGAGCAGTCCCTCGCTCCAGCCCTCCCCGGCTCGGGTGAAGAGGCGGCGCTCGTGCAGGCGATGGGCGCGGTCGCTCCAGAATTCGATCCGCTCCGAAATTACCCGCCAGCCCGACCAGCGCGGCGGCCTGGGCACCTCGCCGCCCTCGAATCGGCGGCGGACCTCCTCGAAGCGGGCATCGAAGGTGGTTCTGACATCGAGAGGGCGCGATTGGTCCGAAGCCCAGGCCCCAAGCTGCGAATCGCGGCCGCGGGTCGCGAAATAGGAATCGGCTTCGGCCTCGCTCACAGGGTCGACGGGCCCCTCGATCCGGACCTGGCGGCGAAGCGACTTCCAGTGGAAGAGCAGGGCCGCCCGCGGGTTGGAGGCGAGCTCCCCGCCTTTGCGGCTGTCCATATTGGAATAGAAGACGAAGCCGCGCTCGTCATGGCCCTTCATCAGCACCATCCGCACCGAGGGCCGTCCCTGGGTGTCGGAGGTCGCCAGGGCCATGGCGACAGGATCGTTCGGCTCCGAAAGCCGCGCCTCGGCGAGCCATTCCTCGAACAGGGCATGTGGGTCGGTAGGCATGGCGCCTCCTTGCCGCGTGTCGGGATATGGCACAAGCGCCGCTCCCGTCATTGCGAGCGAAGCGAAGCAATCCAGCCTGGACTCCGACGCCCACTGGATTGCTTCGTCGCTGCCGCGGAGCGGCAGTTTATCCTGAGCGCCGCCGCAGGCGGCGTCGAAGGGCTCCTCGCAACGACGGTTGCAGGAGACCGGTGCGTTACCCATCTGACACAGCACGGTCACACGATGTTGTGGACTTTTACCTCGGTCTGGAGAACGAAGCAGCACGATGGCGGATCTCTATTCACAGCTGGGCGTGAAGCGCGACGCGGGCGAGGCCGAGATCAAGAAGGCCTATCGCAAGCTCGCCAAGGAGCTTCATCCCGACAAGAACAAGGGCAATCCCAACGCCTCGGAGCGCTTCTCCAAGGTGACCCGGGCCTATGACATCCTCACCGACAAGGACAAGCGCGCCCGCTACGATCGCGGCGAGCTGGACGAGGACGGCAATCCGCGCTCGCCCTTCGGTTATGGCGGCGGGGGCCCTCGCGCCGGGGGCGGCCCGGGAACCGCCGGCTTCGGCCGCAATCCGGGGCCCGATTTCGGCGGCGGCGAGGAGATCGACCTGTCGGACCTGTTCGACGGCCTGTTCAACAACGGCGCCGCCGGGCAGCGCCGCGGAGCGCCCGGTGGCGGCTTCGGCGGCTTCGGCGGCTTCGGCACCCGCCGCCCGGCGCCCCCTCCCCAGAAGGGCGCCGACAACGCATACCGGCTCCCGGTCAGCTTCGAGGACGCCGCGGCTCTGAAGGAGCAGAGGGTCACGCTCGCCGGCGGCAAGACGGTCTCGATCAAGCTTCCCGCCGGGGTCGAGGAAGGGACCAGGATCCGCCTCGCCGGCCAGGGCCAGGCGGGGCCGGGGGGCACCGGCGACGCGATCGTCGCGATCTCGATCAAGCCGCACCGCTTCTTCGTCCGGGAAGGCGACAATATCCGGCTCGATCTGCCGCTCTCGCTCGACGAGGCGGTGCTGGGCGCCAAGGTCAAGGTGCCCACCGTCGACGGGCCTGTGATGCTCAGCGTCCCGGCCGGGACCAGCTCCGGGAAAGTCCTTCGCCTGAAGGGCAAGGGCTTCACCGCCAAGGGCGGGCAGAGGGGCGATCAGCTCGTCACCTTGATGATCGACGTCCCCGCCGGAGACGAGGAGCTGGCTCGCTTCGTCGAGGGCTGGAGCCGCAGGGGCAAAGGAAACCCGAGGGCGGGGCTGGGCGTCTAGCCCTTCCATGGACCGTCATTGCGAGGAGCGAAGCGACGAAGCAATCCAGGCTCGGACGTTCGAGCCGCTGGATTGCTTCGCTTCGCTCGCAATGACCGTCGCGTTCAGATGATCGGACGTTAGCCCCAGTGCAGCCCAGTCCCTCTCCCGAATCTCCCGAAGCCAGACGCAAGCGGCTCGCCCAGGCCAAGCTGCGCTTCGGCAAGATCCGAAATCACATGCGGCCGGGCGAATATGGCTTCGAGGTGGTGAAGCGGGTTGCGGTCGGCGTCTACAATGACGGCTTCATCCACGCCGGCAATCTCGCCTATCTCGCTCTGATGACGGTCTTCCCGTTCGTCATCGTCGCCGCCGCGGTCGCCAGGGTCTTCGGGCAGAGCGAGGGCGGGCTCCAGACGGTGACGGCGCTGCTCGAGACGATGCCGCCCGATGTCGCCGACGTCCTGAGGAAGCCGATTTCCGACGTTCTCCAGGCTCGGTCCGGAAACCTGCTCTGGCTCGGGGCCCTGGTTGGCCTGTGGACCACCGGAAGCTTCATCGAGACGATCCGCGACATCCTTCGACGCTCCTACGGGGTCACCGGCGGAGCGCCTTTCTGGGAGTACAGGCTGGGGTCGATCGGACTCATCTTCGCTTCCGTCATCCTGATGCTGATGTCCTTCAGCGCGTCGATCCTGCTCTCCTCCGTCGAGCAGTTCATCCGCACCGCCTTGCCCTTCGCGGAGGACGTGCTGGGCCTCCTCGCCTTGTTCCGGGTCATCCCCGGCCTGGTGCTGTTCGGCTCCGTCTACCTCATCTTCCTGTCCCTGACCCCGCGCCGCTACCGGCGGATGAAGTGCCTCAAATGGCCGGGCGCCCTGGTCGTGACCTTGTGGTGGCTGGCGACGACGGCCCTGCTCCCCGTGGTCCTGAGCAGCCTCGGCGGCTACGATCTCACCTACGGCAGCCTCGCCGGAGTGATGATCGCCCTTATTTTCTTCTTCATCATCGGCCTGGGCGTGGTTATCGGCGCGCAGCTCAACGCCGCTCTGGCGGAACCGCCCGAGCCGACTGTAAAGGAGGCGCAGCTGGCGGTCGCGGCGGAGGAAGCCGCGGAGAAGGTGGAAGAGGTCGAGAAGGCGAGGCTGGACCAGGAAGAAGCCGAGGCCGAGGCCAAGGCCAAGGCCGAAGCCAAAGGGGAGGGCGAATGACCGGATTGATGGCGGGCAAGAGGGGGCTCATCATGGGCCTCGCCAACGACAAGTCGCTGGCCTGGGGGATTTCGAAGAAGCTCGCGGAAGCTGGCGCGGAGCTCGCTTTCTCCTATCAGGGCGAGGCGCTCCGGAAGCGAGTGGGGCCGCTGGCCGCCTCGGTCGGCTCGGATTTCCTGATCGAGTGCGACGTCGCCGACATGGCCGATCTCGACCGGTTGTTCGAGCAGCTCAAGACTCGCTGGGCGACGATCGACTTCGTCGTCCACGCCATCGGCTTCTCCGACAAGAACGAGCTTCGAGGCAAATATGTCGACACCAGCCTCGACAATTTCCTGATGTCGATGAACATCTCCGCCTACAGCTTCACCGCAGTCGCCCGCCGCGCACGCGCGATGATGCCGAATGGCGGCGCGCTCGTGACTCTCACTTATTACGGCGCGGAAAAGGTCATCCCCCATTACAACGTCATGGGCATCGCCAAGGCGGCCCTGGAGACCAGCGTCAAATATCTGGCGATGGACCTCGGCCCCGAGAAGATCCGGGTCAACGCCATCTCGGCCGGGCCGATCAAGACCCTGGCGGCGAGCGGAATCGGCGACTTCCGCTACATCCTCAAATGGAACGAATATAACAGCCCGCTTCGTCGCAACGTCACCATCGAGGATGTCGGCGGCGCCGGCCTTTATTTGCTCTCCGATCTCGCCTCGGGGGTCACCGGCGAGATCCATCATGTCGATGCCGGCTACAACGTCGTTGGAATGAAGGCGGAGGACGCCCCGGACATCGCGACGACGTGACCGCTCTTGACCCCTCTCCCTGCAGGGGAGAGGGAGTGGCCCATTGCGCAGCAATGGGAGGGTGAGGGAATGGAGCGGTTGCAAACCTCTCGCGATAGCCGGTGACGGGCCGATGGCCCTCCCCCTCCCACCCGCTGCGCGAGCGGGCCCCTCCAGCATCGGGTGAGGACAGCCCCCGGCTGTCCCCACCCGATTCTCCCCTGCAGGGAGAGGGATAATGAGTCACAACAGCTTCGGTCGGGTCCTGCGCTTCACAACCTGGGGCGAAAGCCATGGCCCCGCCATCGGCGCCGTGGTCGACGGCTGCCCTCCTGGGCTCGCCCTCACCGAGGACGACATCCAGCCCTGGCTCGACCGCCGCAGGCCCGGCCTGTCCGCGAACACCTCGCCCCGGCGGGAGCCGGACCGGGTCCGGATCCTGTCAGGCGTCTACCTGGGCCGGACCACCGGGACCCCGATCAGCCTCGTCATCGACAATGTCGATGCAAGGCCGAAGGATTATCAGGACTTGCCGCCCAGAGCCGGCCACGCCGACGCCGCCTACGAGGCCAAATACGGCCTGCGCGATCCGCGCGGCGGCGGGCGGGCCTCCGCTCGGGAGACGGCGGCCCGGGTGGCGGCCGGAGCCGTCGCCCGGCTGGTCGTCCCCGAGGTAAAGATCGCGGCTCGGGTGGCGGCGATCGGCGGCAGCTCCGACGGGTCGCGCTGGGAGGCGATGCTCGACGAGGCCCGGGCGGGCGGAAGCTCGCTGGGCGCACTGATCCAATGCACCGCGTCCGGGGTTCCCGCCGGCTGGGGTGCCCCGGTCTACGCCAAGCTCGACGCCGACCTTGCCGCCGCTCTGATGTCGATCAACGCGGTCAAGGCGGTGGAGATCGGCGCCGGCGTCGAGGCGACCCGCCTTCGCGGGGAGGACAATGCCGAACCTTCGCTCGCGGGGGGAATCACCGGCGGCATATCGACCGGCGATCCGATCGTCGTCCGCGCTGCGTTCAAGCCCACTTCGTCGGTCGCCGCCCTGGGCGTGAAGGGGCGTCACGACCCCTGCGTCGGCCTCCGCGGAGCGACTGTCGTCGAAGCGATGGTGGCTCTGGTCCTCGCGGATCACAAGCTCCTCCATCGCGCGCAATGCGGATGACCGGCCGACGCCTGCGCATCCACGGCCGGGTCCAGGGCGTCTTCTTCCGCAACTGGACGGCGGACAGGGCCCTCGCCTTGGGAGTGCGCGGCTGGGTCCGAAACCGCCTCGACGGAAGCGTCGAGCTGGTCGCTTATGGAGAGGAAGGGTCGGTCGAGGCGCTCATCGCCGAGTGCCGGACCGGGCCGCCGACTGCGAAGGTGGAGCGGATCGAAGTGAAGGACGCGGGAGAGGAGGGACCCGCTGCGGGCTTCCAGGTGATCGCGACGACCTAAGTCCAGCCTCCCCTCCCTGGAAGGGAAGGGACAGGGGTGGGTCCGCCGAAGGCGGCCGAAACTCCGAGGCCGGAAAGTCTCGCTGCGCTCGCCTACCCACCCCCGGCCCCTCCCTTCCAGGGAGGGGAAGCAGATCAGATCAGATCGGCGAGATAGTCGCTGAGGCGGTCCATGCCGTGCGGGGTCAGCGCGATCGAGTTGCGGCGGGTCTGGCTTCGAGCGACCAGATGCTTGTCGATCAGCCGGTCGATCAGCGCCGGGCCGTCCTCCGGATCGACCTTGGCCGCCCGATAGGCTTCCTCGAGCGAAACTTCGCGGCCGTCGTCGCCGGCGATGAACAGCGACAGGAGCAGGTCCCACGCCGGCTCGCCGAACAGGCCGACCGGGAAATATTCGTCGCGCCGCCGGCGCTCCTGGTAAAGCCGCTCAGCCACGGTGCGCAACGATTGGCCGGCTTCGACCGAGTAGGGATCGGACAAGACCGCAAGACGCGCCGAAGCCTGGCGGACTATCGCCAGCGCCGCTTCCAGTCTTGCTGAGTGAATTTCGCGCACCACGTGATCTTCCCCGCGGACACATTATCGATTTCCGCGGCGCTGCATAGTGCCTTATTTCGCTACTCATCAATTCCTCCTTGCCGGCTGGAGCAGGCCCAGAGCCCGGAAGCTCGTCCAGCCCGAACGGGCGACGATGACATGGTCGTGGATGCAGATATCGAGGGCCCGTCCCGCCTCCGCGATGCGGCGCGTGGCCTCGACGTCGCCGCGGCTGGGAGTCGGGTCGCCGGACGGGTGGTTGTGGGCGAGGATCAGCGCCGTCGCCCCCACCTCCAGCGCCCGACGCATGATCTCGCGAGGGTAGACCGGAGTCTCGCTCACCGAGCCGTGGGTGTGAGTCTCGTCATGGAGCAGGCGGTTGCTGCTGTTGAGGAAAAGCACCCGAAGCCGTTCCGTGGGCAGCAGGGCCATGTCGAGCGAGAGATAGTCGATCAGCTTCTGGGAATCGTCCAGAGTCGGCCGGGCGAAGGCCTCGGTCCGAAGCGAATGGAGCATCGCGTCCCGGACGATCCCGAGATGCCGAACCGCCGCCGCCCCGTCGCCGAGCGCCCGCGCCTGAGCCGCCGGCGCCGCCGCCAGGGTCCCCGCCAGCGACCCGAATTCGGCGACTAGCCGATCGGCCCACTCGGCGGCTGCGGCTCCGAGCGGCCGGAGGAGCTCGACCAGGATTTGTCGACACCGAACCTGGCCAGGCGCCTCTGATGGTTCCATGTGCCAAGGACGATTAAGAACCACATCGGATAGCTCCAAACAGCCATCGCGATCGCGTAGGCTGTTCTGATCACCTCCGCGTCCGTGAGCTTCACTGCGTGACCAGCTGTCCCAATAATTTGAAGCGCTGTTACCCATAGTGGCCAAAGCCTCTCGGCCCGCATGGAAAGAACAAGGAATGCAACGAGCGCAGCCACGTCGACCAAAAAGACACCGACCTCAACAGATGCATATTTGAAACCGGACATGGCTGCGGTCGATGCAGCCGATCCGACCAAAATGATTGCGGCGCCGATCCTTTCAGGGCCTGCGCCTTTGAGGCCCACATACGCGGAGCACACGATGGCGAAGGCGTAATACAATTCGATAGGTAGCATGCCTGGACCCGACCATGCGCTGCGCCGTCGGTCAAGGTCACAAGGCCCGGGGAGCCCCCGTCATTGAGTCTGCCGCAGAACGTCTTTGTCAGCAAAATTCAAGCTCCTCTGAAGTCGTTACGCAACCGCCTGAAGGTGGCGAGCTTCGCCGGTCGTGTTGGGGGTCGCGTTCGGCTTACCTTGATCACCAATGGCAACAGAACGTAGCCCAATCTGTACCTTGGTTTCGTGGAGGCGCTTATGCGTCTCGACAATCTCACAACGAGCCCGCGCAAGAGCAGCAAATACAGATGCAGCGGTTTCGAATGCTTCTTGGCCCACGACTGCAGACAGGTGAGCTTCGGTCCGGGCTGTTGCCATGACGCCATTGAGCTCAGCGGCTTTCGCAAGGGCAACGTCGATGGCTTCCTCGGCAGCGAAGAGAATTTCCGCTACTTTCATGGCGGCATCCCGGCGTTCTTTGAGCATGATTTCTCCCTGTTCGCGGAACGCAGTTCCGCGACTTTGAACTCGGTTCTGTAGGTGCCGGCCAACATCGCCGACTGTGATTATCGGAGCCCAGGGCGTTCCAAGCTCAGTGCCGCCCAAGGCACTGTCTCGACGCCGGCCTCGTGAACCAGACAAGGTCACTGGGCCCCGATAGTGCCGGTCGAGAGCGGTAAGCTTGGGAGCCCCTCCCGGCGTCGCGACTGGAGGAAGCTCCTCCCGTCGTCTGCCGGACACCCGCTTGTCGCTGCCCGCTCTCGATCGGTGGGTTCGAATTGAGCGCGGACGGCTCGACAGGCAATGTCCAATGGTTGGTATACCAATGGCTGGATAGATTTCAGAGAGGCATTTCACTCTCGAATCAGCAGCTTATAAGGGTCCATCTGCCCTCTGCCCGGGGGCATGCCCTGTCCATCCCCGGCCGCTGTCCGGGGCCGGGGGAGAACGAGTTTAACCTTCGACGTAACGCTTGACGATGGGACGGCTGCCCGCAGCGGCCTCGCTCACCGGATGCCGTCGGGACGGCAAAATGGTGGCCGATTCGTTGCCTGCAGCTCCGGGTTTATTCGCCCCCGGTCTGAATGCTGCGGGACTGCTTGTTCGAAAGGCCGCCTGAGCTCAGCCCTGAGTCAGCCTGCCGAGCGCCTCGATCGCCGAGACAAGCGCTCCGAAGGCCAGAGCCACTCCGATCGCGATCACCGCGATCCAGCCGAGCCTGGTCGCCCACCCGAGGTCGCCCGGCTTGGACGAGCCGATCGGGAACTGGAAGGTCGGGCTTCCGCCCGGAGTCGCGACCCGGAAGAAGGCCTGCTCCTCCCGCATCGAGGCTCCGGCCGATTCGTGCGGCTGCCAGCCGCTCACGATCGGCGGCACGAAATTGTAGGGATCGGTCGGCGCCTGAGAGTTGAGGTGAGGGCCGAGCGGCGGGTTGATGGGCGGGTTGAGCGGCGGATAGGCCACGACCGGCGAATCGTCGCGCCCCTCATATTCGGCGAAGATCCGGGCCGCGGTCCGGCGGTCGCCGACTCCGAGGGTCTTCATCGCAGCCTTGATATGCTGGTCGACCGAGCCGGGCTCGATGCCCATGATCGGAGCGATCTCCTTGGACGTCAGGTGCGCGTAGACGTGCCTGAGACAGGCACGCTGTTGCTCGGTCAGCTTGGCGATGCGTTTCGGGTCCATGCGGAATCGGATTATCGCTTAGGACGGGCTTCTGCACAATGGGGCAGGTAGAGCCCGCAATTCAAGGACAGGAAACGACCCTGGCCCAGGTCGGTTGCATCCGCCTCAGGCGGCGAAGCCCGTCACGAACTCGGCGGTGGCGGCCCGGAAGCGGGTCAGCCGGTCGTCGACATTCGCGAACCCGCTCTCCACCGCGTCGATCTCGCTCGCGACGGTTTCCGTATCGTGGCGAATCGCCGCGATCGTCCCGGACATGCTGTCCGCCGCCAGGGCGGTCTCGTCGACCGCGGCGGTGATCATGGTCACCGTCCGGGCCTGGACCTCCATGGCCTCCCGGATCCGCTCGGCGGAAGTCTGGACCTCCTCGACCGTCTGCTGGACCGAGCAATTGGCGTCTACCGTCTGGCGGGTGGACTGCTGGATCGCGCAGATCTTGCCCGTAATCTCGTCCGTGGCCCGGGCCGTCTGGGCGGCGAGCGACTTCACTTCCTGGGCGACCACGGCGAAGCCGCGTCCGGCGTCCCCGGCCCGCGCCGCCTCGATCGTGGCGTTGAGGGCGAGGAGGTTGGTCTGGCCGGCAATGTCGCGAATCAGGCCGAGGATCGATTCGATCGCCTCGACATGGCCGGACAGAGCGCGGCTCGCCTGCATCGCCCGGCTCGCTTCCTCGCCGGCGCGGACGGCGACTCCGGCGGCGACCTCCACCTCCTGCCTGGCGTCCTCGATGGCCCGGATGAGGCCGGCGGCGGTTTCCGCCGCGTCCCGCATCGCAAGCGCCGATTGCTCGGCCGCCTCGGCCACCTCGGCGGTCTTGCCGAGCATTCCCCGGGCCGAGACCGCGGTCCGGCCTGTCTTTTCCCTCAGCCGCGCCGATTCGCCGGTCGTCGCCTCGACGAGGCCGGCGACGTCGCGCTCGAACGCGTCGCTGCTTCGCCCGCGCTCCGCGGCGGCCGCGTTGGCCTCGAGCAGGGCGATCTGGGCGAGGATGATGTCGCTCTCATAGGCCGCGAGCCGCTGGAGAGCCTCGACCGCCCTCCGGAAGCCGGCCTCGTCCTCGAAGCGGAACCGGAAGCCGGCGCAGAGCGAGGCGACGAGCCGGGCCCTTCGGTCCATCTCCCGGGGGACCGAAGACCCCTTGGCGTAGATGTCGAAGCCCAGGCAGGCGACCTCGTGGATCCAGGCCGGGTCGACCGGCCGGGTGAAGCTCTCGCGGGTGCGCCGGACGGCGGCCTCGCCCCCGCTCTCGAGCACCGCCGATTCGATGAGGTCGCCCGCCTGGGCCCAGAGCCAGCCGAGCTCGCGCTCGAGCTCGCCGTCCGGATTGTAGGCGCGAAGGCGATTCGCGACCTGCTCGTCGGTCAGCTTCTGCAAGACTTCTCCGTCCCGGTGGTGGAAGGCGTCGGCCATGGTCCGAGCTCCGCTGCGTCTCGACGGCCGATTAGCACAAGCGTGGTAAAGGAAGGCTTGTCGCCGTCCGTCCCGTCATTGCGAGGAGCGAAGCGACGAAGCAATCCAGGGGCGGAGGCGCAGCGCTGGATTGCTTCGCTTCGCTCGCAATGACGGATGATTAAGCCGCGAAGCGCTTCACGAACTCGGCCGCCGCCGCCTTGAAGCGTGCCATCTCCTCGTCGACTTGGCCGAAATTGCTCTCCACACCGTCGATTTCGCGGGCGACGTTCTCGGTGTCCTCCCGGATCGCGGCGATGGTGGCCGACATGCTGTCCGCCGCCAGGGCGGTCTCGTCGACGGCCGCGGTGATCATCGTCACCGTCTGGGCCTGGACCTCCATCGCCTCGCGGATCCGCTCGGCCGAGGTCTGAACGTCCTCGACCGTCTTCTGGATCGAGCCGTTGGCCTCCACCGTCTGGCGGGTGGCCTGCTGGATGGCGGTGATCTTCATCGTGATGTCGTCGGTCGCCCGAGCCGTCTGGGCGGCGAGCGACTTCACTTCCTGGGCGACGACCGCGAATCCCCGCCCGGCGTCCCCGGCCCTCGCCGCCTCGATCGTGGCGTTGAGCGCGAGCAGGTTGGTCTGGCCGGCAATGTCCCGGATCAGGCCGAGGATCGATTCGATCGCCTCGACATGGCCCGACAGCGCCTGGCTGACCCGGGCGGCGTCGCAGGCCTGCATCCCGGCGCGGGTCGCGACCTCGCCCGCAAGCTCGACCTCCCGGCGGGCGTCCTCGATCGCCCGGATGAGCCCGGCCGCGGTTTCGGCGGCGTCGCGCATCGCAAGCGCCGACTGCTCGGCGGCGGCGGCGACTTCCGACGTCTTGCCGAGCATCCCGCGGGCCGAGGCCGAAGCCTCCGAGGCCTGGGCCCTGAGCATCCGGCTGTCGGAGGCGGTGCGCTCGACCGCGCTCACCACGTCGTCGGTGAAGCCCTTGCCATGGACCCGCCGGCTCTCGCGCTCGGCCCGGCCCTGGAGAAGGCTGAAGTGGGCGGCGAACATGTCCGCCTCGAGAAGGGTCGCCTGGGTGAGGCAGCGGCCGAGCCGGCCGAGCCGCTCGGGATCGCCCGAAAGCTTCTCGACCAATATGTCGTGGCCCTCCGCGGCGGCGGCGCTGATCGCCGAGAGGAGAGTGGTCAGCGAGACATGGGTGGATTGAGCGTCGAGCACGTAATTGCCGGCCATGTCGGCCCAGGCCTGGCCGCTCAGGTCCGTATATTTGGAAGCCATGTAGGGGAGGATCTTTCGGACATTCTCGTCCATCTCGGCCTCCGAGAAGGCGGCGTTGACCTCCGGGGCTCCGGCCAGGTGGGTCCAGAAGCGGCGGGCGACCCTCACGCTGTCGTTGGCGAGGAGTGCCGCGACCTCGCGGCAATTGGCCTCGAGGCTTCCGTCGACATCGAACAGGGCGATCCGGTCCGCCACCAACACCCGGGTGAATTCCGCGCTCATTTGCGATTTGCCTTCCACGTCCACGTCTTCGCACCGGTTCTGGCGGCAAGGCGTTAAGATCGCGTTAGCCATTGACCGGCCCGTGAGCCTCCGCAATCCATTAGATGATGGTTAATAACTGAACCATCTCAAAGGCTTGTCGTTGAGCCGGAGTCAGGAGAGAGCGATGCGCCCCGAAGCCGCCGAAGCAAGCCGCGAATATGTCCCGCCCCCTCACCAGGCGCGGGTCGACTCCCTCCAGGCGGCTATCCGTGCCGAGGCTCCCGCCGGCCGGCCGGGCCTGTTCCGGCCTCCGCCCGAGCGCCCGGCCCGCTCCGGGCGCGAGATCGACCTTCGAGTTGCCGAGGAGGTGGAGCTCGCCGCCCGCCATATCGAGCAGCTCGGCGACGCCCTCGTCGCAGACCCCGCCTTCCTCCACCGCCACGGCGCCTCGCTCCAGGCGCTCGACCTCATCAACCAGAACCTGCGCCACCTCGCCTCGATCGTCGGCGCCGCGGACAAGGAGGCCGCCGCCGAGCGGATCAGTTTCGAGGAGCTGAGGCGCCGGCTGACGAGGAAGTCGATCCGGGCGATCGGGGGGTAGGGAGCGGACCGGGCGCCCTTGCATCCCCCCGCATTGCCCCTAAAAGCCCTTCCCAACAGGAAGGCTCTCCATGTCCCGCAACCCCAATCGACCGCTCTCGCCGCACTTAAGCGTCTACAAATGGGGCCCGCACATGCTGGTCTCCCTCCTTCACCGAGCGACCGGTGCGGGCCTCGCCACCGTGGGCGCGGCGGCGCTCGTCTGGTGGCTGGTCGCGGCCGCTTCGGGCGAAGAGGCCTATGAGGGCTTCGCGGGCTGGGCGACGTCGTGGATCGGGATCGTCGTCGGGGTCGGGCTGACCTGGGCCTTCTTCCAGCACCTGCTCTCCGGGCTTCGCCACCTGGTCATGGACATCGGCGCAGGCTTCGAGATCCAGGGCAACAAATTCTGGGCGACGATGACCCTGGCGGGATCGATCCTGCTCACCGCAGCGCTCTGGCTCTATATCGTGATGGTGAGGGGAGCATGACCGTGGAGACCGCCCAGACTGCTCAGACCGGCAAGACCGGCGAGCCCGGCGCGAGCCTCGAGACCGATCCGGCGACCCTCACGACCCGGCGGGGCGGCGACCACGGCTCCGCGCGCGAAGGCGCCGAGCATTGGTGGCGCGAGCGGCTGAGCTCCGTCGCGACCCTCCTGCTCTTCGTCTGGCTGATCGTCTCGCTGCTCCGGCTGCCCGCCCTCGACCATCGGGGCGTGACCGAGTGGCTGAAGGACCCTCTCGCCGCGGTCCCGATGATCCTGCTCGTCGCCGCCACCTTCTGGCACCTCAAGATGGGGCTCCAGGTGATTATCGAGGATTATGTCCACGACGAGGGCAACAAGTTCCTCGCGCTCCTGCTCCTGACCTTCGCCTCGGTCGGCGGAGCCGCCTTCGCGATCTTCGCAATCCTGAAGATCGCCTTCGCCCACGCCGCGCCGTAGGCCGGCGAGGCGTGCGGCCAGAGCCGCACGAACTCGTCCGACGTCACGGCCGTCCGTGACGTCTTTATCCTGTACGCACTCAGAGCGACCTGATCCGAGGCTCCGCTTGCCTCGGAGCCAGAAGCAGCTCGCTCATCGCCCAGATCATCGCGTCGGCCCGGTCGGGGCTTCGTCCCGGCCCCTGATAGTCGCCGCCGAGCACGAGCCCGGCGAGTTGCTTCTCGAGCTCGGGAAAGCGGCCCGCAAGCTTCGCCTCGCCGCTTTCGAAGAAGGCCGCGATCGGCTCGGCCCGACGCGCCTTGCCCGATTTGGCGAACACTCTCTTGACGGCGAGCCCGAGCCCCGCGCCGCGAAGCACCGCGTCGACCATCTCGCCGCCCTGATTGCCCTCCGCCACCACCCGGTCCGCCCGCCAGGCTTCGGCCGCCGCCGCCACCTTGCGGGCCCATTGCTCGGGCGACAGTCCGCCGCCGCTATGGTCGCCGAGCACCCGGGCGATGCCGTCCCTGCCGAGGCCGCAGGCGACGATCCCGCATTCGTCCCCGTCCGCCGTCACCGGCGGATCGACCCCGACGACCACCCGCTTCAGGCGTTCGCGGTCGATCCCGCCGGTCTCCCTCGACTCCTCGATCAGGGCGAGCGGCCACAAGGCGCCCGGCAGATCCTCGAGCAGCTCCCCGAGCAGCTCCTGCCGCCCGAGCCGGGTGCCGCGATGGACCTGGTTCGCCCAGCGCAGGAAGGCCTCCGGAAGGTGCGGATTGTCGAAGCTTGTCCCGCCGGTCAGGACCATGTCCGGCGAACGGAGCACCGCCCGGAGCGCCTCGACCGGCCGCGGAGTCGTCGTCACCAGCACCTGCGGCCTGGTCCCCGCGCGCATCGTCAGCATCAGATTGTCCCACGCCTCCTTCGCCTGCCGCCATTTCGCCAGCTCGTCGCACCAGCCGTAATGATGCTCGCCGCCGCGAAGCGAATCGCCGTCGGCGCCGGAATAGACGAACGCCTCCGCACCGCTCGCGAACCTCACCCGCCCGATTCCCGGCTCCCACCGGATGAGCCTTCGCTCGTCCCCCTCCCGGGCCACTCCAAGCAGCCCGCTGCGTCCCTCGACCATCACCCGCCGGGCCTCCTTCGGATTGGCCGCGACCAGTGCGATCCTCGCCTCCGGACAGGTCCGCGCCTTCTCGCTCACCCACTCCGCCCCGGCCCTCGTCTTTCCGAAGCCGCGCCCGGTCAGCATCACCCAGACCGTCCATTCGTCATGGTCGGGCATCTGGCCCCTGTGCGCCCAGACCGGCCACGCGTCGTCCAGGGCCTTGACATGATCCTCCCCCGCCGCCTCGAGCGCGGCCCGCCGGTCCTCCGGCGCCAGCCCCCGAAGCCGCTCGACCACCATCTTACCCTCGGCGCTCAACTTTCCCCTCCCTGCGAGGGAGGGGCCAAAGGTGGGTCCGCCGAAGCCGGCCGAACCTCCGGGTCCGTGGGCTCGATTCGCTCGCACCCACCCCCGGCCCCTCCCTTGCCGGGAGTGGCGCCGCCTTCTCGCTTCTCGCCCGCCTCCATCAATTTCTCGTGCCGCTCGATCGCCTCGATCTTGGCGAGGATCGAATCGCAGGCCTGGGCGAAGGTCCGCTCCGGCGGCCCCTTTCGCCGTCCCTTGCCGCTCCGTCCGTATTTGCGGGCGTCGATATGGGAGAGGATCTTCATCGCCATCGCCGGGTCGAACGGCGCCTCCTCCTCCTCGATCCCGAGCGCCTCGGCCTCGCCGGGCCTTCGCAAGAGGGCGTGGGCATGGGCCGTCAGCCGGTAGGTGAGCATCACGTCCGCCTCGGCGAGCGCCCGCTCGCAGTCGCGGGCGAAGGCCGGCCATTTCTTCACCCGGTCCTTGACGCTGGCCGGCTGGAATCCGACCGCCAGCGCGCAGGCCTCGAAATTCCCGGTCGCCTCGAGCCGGGCGAGGAAGTCGCACTCGATCTTCGACGTCCAATGCCCCTCCAGGGTGAAAGTGACCTGCATCCGCCCCTTCGAGTTGCGCCTGAGCACCGGCTCCGCCTCGCCCTTCGGCTTGCGCCCCGGCCGAAGATATCCGCCGAGCGCCTCCTTATCGGTCGGAAGCTTTCCCTTGATCCCGAACGGCTCCGGGAAAGCGCTCTCGGCCCCGCTCAGCCGCGCGTCCGCTTGCCCCGCCGCCGCCCGCACCCGGGCCTTGAACTCGGGATGTCGCTTCATGCGGTTGTTGAAGGCATTGGGCGCCCCGAGCGAAATCGCCGCCTGCCGGGCATTTCCAGTCTCCCGCACCAGCGCGAGAAACCGCTCCCCCAGCGCCTCGCTCCACCGCTCCGCCGCCCGCTTGACCGGCTGGGACCGCGCCGCCCGTCCGGCAGCCCGCTCATCCCGGGCCCAGTCGAAGGACGCCTCGCGATACCGCCGCCGAAACTCCGGATCCCGCCGAATCCGGTTGTTGAACAGATTGGGATGCCCCAGCGCCCGAGCCGCCGCCTGCGCATCCCCCGTCTCCCGAACCCTCTCGAGAAACGCCTCCCCCAGCTCCGCAGTCCAGGCCGACCGCCTCCCCCCGCGGCTCCGCTGCCCCTCAGCCATCGCGCACCACCCCGCTCTGCCAAAGAACGGAAGAGGAACAGAAGCAATGCCATTTTACTCCTACAGCTTGGTCCGAAATGGAGCCAAGCCGCGCTGGAGCGGCACGGCGAGCGCCAGGTGACTGCGACCATGGGACGCAGACGGCGCCGGCCGCCGGCGGGTCCCGGGCGGTATCGACATTCCGCGGGATCGAGCCTCCGTAATCCCTCCCCCCGGCGGGGAGAGGGTAGGGAGAAGGGGTCCGGAGTCGGCGATCTTCCTCGACCGCCGCACCCTCACTCCGGCCATTTCCCCTTTGGAAGAAAGGAGGTTGAGCTACACTTCATGTAGGCTCTCATTCCCCAGCGGCAGCTTGATCTCGCCCATGATCCTGCTCGTCTCGACCAATATCTTGATGATCTGCTGATAATGCCCGATGTCGTTCCACGAGAGCGTCCGGCCTCGCCGGTCCTTCAGCCACTTCTGCGCGGGCTGGTAGCCGCCAATGTGGAAATTCCAGGCGACGTCCGGCACGCCGCCGAAATATTGGTTTGCGTTGACGTAAACCTTGCCTTTGCCGAATTTCGGATAGCCGCTCGCGACGACGTCCTCGCCTTCCCCGTCATAGGGATAGGGCGTCTCGCCGATCGCGGCTGGCTCCATCAAGTGCAGGCGGCGGAGCTGCTCGCCCTTCTCGCTGACGTGGCGGAAGACTTCCGGCGACGACGGATAGGGGATGCGCGGGAAGCCGATCTTGAGGAACTCGGCGAAGGTCCGCCGGTAGTCGGGCGAATGTAGCACGCCGTAGATGTAGTCGAACACTTTGACCTCGCTCGGCCGTTTCTCCCCGGTGGCAGCGCCGAAGTCGTCATCCGGTCCGGCTTGGTCGGCAGGGTCGATCCCGGCCGCCTTGCAGACGGCATTGTAAAGTTTGGAGTCGAAGTTCGCGGCCCGGGCCTTGTTGTCGAAGACGTCCGATTGCCCTTTTGTACTCAGATAGCGATAGAGCGGGAATACCGCTGATTGAGTGCTACTTTCTGCATATTTAGTCTCCATCATCTTTGTCGTGATAAAAAAGTGATCGACCGAAGGGCTTTTATTGCTCCGAGCAGTACATATTCCGAGATTGCTTCCGGTATTGAAATGTGACATGATCTTCTCAACTGGCCATCCCACGAAACCTCGCGCCTGGCCGGAGTTGTAGATAAACCGATCATCAAAGGGCCGATATGAAATCGGATGAATAATGGCCTCAGCCGCATTCTTTTCTAAGTCGGCTTTCGCCCACTCGTAGCGCCAATCTCTAACATCGGCCGGCAGCGCATATTTTCGGCGAACTTCTGCTTCAGGTCTCGTTAGTAAGTCCTGAACGGCCTCCCACACTTCCGCTTTAGTATGATGGATGCTCAACTTATCTCTCTTGGTAACAACTCCGGTCCCCCCGATTAGAAACAATTCTGGGACGGATATGCCGGAGTTATACTGCGCTCCGATATTATGGTCTCGTTGCAGAAGTCCGAAGTGTGGCGCGTTGAGTCCAACCTCGGTCAGAAATTCCGACTGGTGTGAAGCCGACCAAAGTGCTTCATTTTTTTCATCTCGAGATCCCCACAGATCGCCGTGGCGAACCTTCGCCAGGTTTTTCGATGACCCATTCTTTCGTACTGCCACAATGATTGCGACGCCTTGCTGAATGTCAAAAACATTCTTGTCTGGCGAACCATCCGGGCTGATCTCCTTCTTTTTCGAGTTGCCATGCACGTCCAGCACCCAAATCTTGTCGAAGGTCTTGAGCAGGTGCCAGCGCATGCCGCGAAAAGTCGGGTTGTCGAGGTATCCGTGGTTGGTGATGAAGCCGAGCACGCCACCTGACGGGTTCCGGGCGATCAGGTCTTCCGCCATGCGGATGAACTTGACGTAATCATCGTTGATCCATTTGGGATTGCGCTCCTTGAGCCGCTCCTTGCCGCCCGGCTCTTTCTTGTAGGCTTCCATAAGCGCCATGATGTGATCGCCCTTGTTGGCGCTCTCACCAGAATATGGCGGGTTTCCAATCACGCACATGATCGGCGTCTGACGCTTCACCTCGCTTGCCCCACGCGCTTCCTCGGCGAGCGGCTGGAAGAACAGATCCTTCACCTCGCGCTCGGCAGGTTCGAGGGCATTGGTCAGCCAGACCGACAGGCGCGGCGGCTTCGCGCTCGGCTTGTAGCCGGTCTCGGTCAGCATCATGTCGAGCTTCATGTGGCACATGGCGTAGCTCGCCATCAGCAGCTCGAAGCCGTGGAGTCGCGGCAGCAGGTCTTCCTCCACGTAGCTCGACCATTTGCCCGGCGCTCGCGCCTTCACCCGGTCGGAGATGAGCTGCACCGCCTTGGCGAGGAAGGTGCCGGTGCCGGTGGCCGGATCGAGGATCTGGACCTTGTGGACGTCCCTTCTGATCGTGCGCGGCTTGCCGGTCTTGGGATCGTCCTGCCCGGTGTCCCAATCGACCGTGACCTTGCTCGTATCCGCGAGGCCGTCGGCCAGCCCGAACTCGGTCTTGAGAACGTCGTCCACCGCTCGGACGATGAAATCGACCACCGGCTCGGGCGTGTACCAGACGCCCCGGCTCTTGCGCTTCTTCGGATTGTAGGCGGCCAGGAAGTCTTCGTAGAAATGCACGAAGGGATCGTTGCGCGCGGTGAACTTGCCGAAATCGCGGAACAGCGAATGCGGGTCGCTGGCGCGCATCACCTCCACGAGGTCGTCGACGATGTAGATCAGGCGCTTCGGCAGCCCCGGCCCTGCGATATACTCGAACAGCCCCTTGAGGAACGGGTTCGAGGCCGGCAGGCTCTCCATCGCCTCCTGCCGGCTGAAGCTGTTGAGGTCGGTATCGTGGAAGCGCGCGGCGAACATGCCGTAGGTGATCGTCTCGGCATAGATGTCGGCGAACTCGTCGGGCTCCAGCGCCGGCAGCAAATTGGCCTTGAAGCTCTTGTATTGCCCGCCCAGGCCCGAGCGGAACTCGGGGTCGTCGGCGAGCGCGATTCCGATCTCGTCCTTGATGATCGCAGCCTTGGCCGCCATCATTTCCGCAAGCTTCGCCGCCGAGCGGATGCTGATCGGCTTCTGCTCCGCGAACAGCCGAAGCTGACGCTCCAGCTCCTCGAATCGGTCGGGCTTCGGCTGAAGCCCTAGAAGAAAATCCGCGATCGAGACGAAGTGGACCTGCTGCCCCTCGCGGATGAACTCGAAGTCCACGCCGTTGGTGTAAATCAGGTTCGGATAGGCCTTTTCGTATCGCTTGCGCTGCTCGATCGAATAGCCCTTGAGCTTGATGACGTCCTTGTCGACATCCTTCGCCTCGGCCCAGCCGATCGGCACTCCGTCCCGGCCGAACAGAAAGTCCGGCATTCCGGCCTCCGATTTCTTCGGCTCGTTGATGACCGTTAGAGCGGGATCGATACTCTGGAAGAGGGCCTGCAAGGCGGGGCGGTAGCTGTGCTCCGTCGCCTGTCCGCTGGCGTAGCGAGAGCGAACCTGATCGAGATAATCCGCAATATTCAATGGGACCCCCTGCATAGCCGGCCATTTTGCGCGGAGAGAGTCTTGAGGGCAAGCAACTTATGACCGGAGCGGACGCCTCTTCGTGGTCACTTCAAGTGACCACTGTCGTCGATGACCCTTCGCGCCCTTTGCGCCCTTCGCGTCCTTGGCGTGAACCCGCCCTTGCATCCCCCCACTGCCGGCACCGGCTTTAGTCTCCCTTGCAACCCCCCGGCCAAGGCCTAAAAGCGCGGCCAAGCCCTTTCCCCAGCCGCGAGCACCCCCAATGGCCTCCACCACCTCCGCCTACAAGATCGTCGATCACAGCTACGACGTCGTCGTCGTCGGGGCCGGCGGGTCGGGGCTTCGGGCCACGATGGGGTCGGCGGGGAAGGGACTTCGGACGGCGTGCATCACCAAGGTGTTCCCGACCCGCTCGCATACCGTCGCTGCGCAGGGCGGGATCGCCGCTTCGCTCGGCAATATGGGGCCGGACCACTGGACCTGGCACATGTACGACACGGTCAAGGGCTCCGACTGGCTCGGCGACCAGGACGCGATCGAATATCTGTGCAGGGAGGCTCCGGCGGCGGTCTACGAGCTGGAGCATGCCGGAGTGCCCTTCTCGCGGACCGCGGAGGGCAAGATCTACCAGCGCGCGTTCGGGGGGATGATGCAGAACATGGGCGCGGGGCCGCCGGCCCAGCGCACCGCGGCGGCGGCGGATCGGACCGGGCATGCGATGCTCCACGCGCTCTACCAGCAGTCGCTGAAATACGACGCGGACTTCTTCATCGAATATTTCGCGATCGACCTGATCATGGAAGGCGGCGAGTGCCGGGGCGTGATCGCGCTCTGCCTCGAGGACGGATCGATCCACCGTTTCTCTGCCCAGGCGGTGGTGCTCGCGACGGGCGGCTACGGGCGGGTCTATTTCACCGCGACGTCCGCCCATACCTGCACCGGCGACGGCAATGCGATGGTGCTTCGGGCGGGCTTGCCGCTCCAGGACATGGAGTTCGTCCAGTTCCACCCGACCGGGATCTACGGCGCCGGGGTGCTGATCACCGAAGGCGCCCGAGGCGAGGGCGGCTACCTGACCAATTCGGAAGGCGAGCGCTTCATGGAGCGCTACGCCCCCTCGGCCAAGGACCTGGCGTCACGCGACGTCGTCTCCCGCTCGATGGCGATGGAGATCCGCGAGGGGCGCGGGGTGGGCAAGGACAAGGACCATATCTGGCTCCACCTCGACCATATCGACTCCAAGATCCTCGCCGAACGCTTGCCCGGAATCACCGAGACCGGCAAGGTCTTCGCCGGTGTCGACCTGACCCGCCAGCCGCTTCCGGTGGTTCCGACCGTCCATTACAATATGGGCGGGATCCCGACCAACTTCCACGGCGAGGTCGTGACCTTGCGGGACGGCAACCCCGATGCGGTCGTGCCCGGGCTGTTCGCGGTCGGCGAGGCGGCCTGCGTCTCGGTCCACGGGGCGAACCGGCTCGGCTCCAACAGCCTCATCGACCTCGTCGTCTTCGGCCGGGCGGTGGGCCATCGGGTCGGGGACATATTGAAGCCGAACGCCGCCCAGCGGCCCCTGCCCAGGGGTTCCGAGGAGATGGCGCTGGGCCGGCTCGACAAGTTCCGCTTCGCCTCGGGGGCGACCCCGACCTC
>DASQZF010000082.1:0-3068 GCA_035638835.1 Allosphingosinicella sp.
CCCAAGGACCGGCTGGTCGCGACGACCGGTGCGGTGATGTCGGTCCAGCGCGATTACGGCAACCGCGCCGAGCGCAACCGCGCCCGGTTCAAATATACGATCGACGACAAGGGCCTGGCCTGGATCAAGGCCGAGATAGAATCGCGCCTGGGCGCTCCGTTCGAGCCGGCGAGGCCCTTCCATTTCACCTCGAACGGCGACTCGTTCGGCTGGCGCGAGACCGAAAGCGGACGTTCCAACTGCACCCTCTATGTCGAGAGCGGCCGCCTCGCCAACCGGCCGGGCCGGGCCTGGCTCGACGGCCTTCGGGCGATCGCCCGGGCGCACCACGGCACGTTCCGGGTTACCCCCAACCAGAATCTGATCGTCGCCGGGATCGCGGCCGAGGACCGGCCGGCGGTCGAGGCGCTGCTGGCCAAGCATGGCCTCGCCGGAACGCCGGAAAGCGCGATCCGACGCAACTCGATCGCCTGCGTCGCGCTCCCGACCTGCGGCTTGGCGATGGCCGAGGCCGAGCGATATCTGCCCGACATGCTCGGTCGGATCGAAGCGATCCTCGCGGCACACGGTCTCACCGAGGAGCCGATCACCTTCCGGATCAGCGGCTGCCCGAACGGCTGCTCCCGCCCCTATGTCGCGGAGATCGCACTGACCGGCCGGGCGCCGGGCAAATACAATCTCTATCTGGGCGGCGGCTTCCACGGCGAAAGGCTCGCCAGGATGGTCCGAGAGAATATCGGCGAAGCCGAGATACTGAGCGTGCTCGAAGACCTGTTCGGCCGTTTCGCGAGCGAGCGGCGACCGAATGAGCGGCTCGGCGATTACGTCGAGCGTGTGTCCTATCTGGCGAGCGAGCAGCAAATTCCGGGTCGGATCGATCCTATAATCTGAAGGAGCGTTTTACGGCGGCCGCAACTATGGCCGGGAAAAGTGCCACATAATTGTCTACCAGATTAATTAGGTTGAATAAGGGGATACGCAATGAGATCCGTTCGAGCCTTCATCGCCGCCGCCGGCCTGGCCGGGGCCCTCGTCCTTTCCGGCTGTGGGGGGGACGGGCCCGGGCAAAAAGGCGGAGAGCTCCTCAACGTCTCCTACGACCCGACCCGGGAGCTCTACCGGGACGTGAACGAGAACTTCGCCCGCAAGTGGAAGGCCGAGACCGGCCAGGACCTTCAGATCCGGCAGAGCCATGGCGGCTCCGGCAAGCAGGCCCGCTCGGTGATCGACGGCCTCGCCGCCGACGTCGTCACACTGGGCCTGGCCTACGACATCGACGAGATCGCCCAGCGCGGCAAATCGCTCCCGGCCGACTGGCAGGCCCGACTGCCTGAAAACAGCAGCCCCTACACTTCGACGATCGTCTTCCTGGTGCGCAAGGGCAATCCCAAGCGGATCGTCGACTGGGACGATCTCATCCGACCCGACATCAAGGTCATCACCCCCAATCCCAAGACCAGCGGCGGCGCCCGCTGGAACTATCTCGCCGCCTGGGGCTATGCGGAGCGCAAGCTCGGCTCCGCCGACCGCGCGCGCGAATATATGACCCGCCTTTTCCGGAACGTGCCGGTCCTCGACAGCGGGGCGCGGGGGGCCACCACGACCTTCGTCGAGCGCGCCCAGGGCGACGTGCTCCTCTCCTGGGAGAATGAAGCCTTCCTGGCCGTCAACAAGCTCGGCAGGGGCGATTTCGAGATCGTCGTCCCGTCCCTCTCGATCCTCGCCGAGCCGCCGGTCGCGGTCGTCGACAAGGTGGTCGACCAGAAGGGCACACGCGCCGCTGCCGAGGCCTATCTCAAATATCTCTACACGCCCGAGGCCCAGGAGCTGATCGCCAAACATTATTACCGGCCGCGCGACCTTGCGGTCGCAGCCCGGCACAAGGCGCAGTTCCCGGCCATCCCGATGCTGACCATCGACAAGGATTTCGGCGGCTGGGCCAAGGCGCAGCGGACCCACTTCGCCGACGGCGGCGAGTTCGATCGTATTTTCAAGACTGCGAAAAGGTGAAGACCGAGCGCTGACCGGGCCCCGGTCGCCCGGGGCCCTTAGCATTCCAAGGAGAAGATTGATGCGTTTCCTGCTCCTGGCCAGCGCCGCGCTGGCCACAACCCCGACTCACGCCCAATCGCCTTCGGCGGAACCGGCGGCGCCGGCCGTGGACTCTTCCCCGGCGGAAGCAGCCCCGGCGGAAGCGACCGCGGCGGGCAATGGCGACGACATCGTCGTCACCGCCCGGCGCCGCGACGAGCAGCTCCAGGACGTCCCGCTCGCAATCTCCGTTCTGGGCGGGGCTCAGCTCGACGCGACCGGAAGCGTCAATGTCGGCCGGCTCCAGCAGATCCAGCCGTCGGTGCAGTTCTTCAGCAGCAACCCGCGCAACTCCGCGGCCAACATCCGCGGCCTTGGAGCCCCCTTCGGCCTCACCAACGACGGGATCGAGCAGGGCGTCGGGATCTATATCGACGAGGTCTATTACAGCCGCATCGCGGTGGCGACCTTCGACTTCCTCGACGTCGAACGGATCGAGGTGCTTCGCGGCCCGCAGGGGACGCTCTACGGCAAGAACACCACTGCGGGCGCGATCAACATCGTTACCCGGGCGCCGACCTTCGAGCCGGAAGCCCGGCTCGAGCTGTCGCTCGGCAATCTCGATTATGTCGCGGCCAAGGCCTCCATCTCGGGGCCGATCGTCGAGGACAAGCTCGCAATTCGCCTGGCTGCGTCTAAGAGCCGGCGCCGCGGCACGATCTTCAACGTGACCAGCGACCGGTGGGTCAACGAGCAGGACAATCTGGGTCTGCGCGGACAGCTATTGTGGCGGGCGAGCAACGCGCTCGATGTCACCCTGGCGGCCGACTACAATCGGCAGAACCCGGAATGCTGCGCCCAGATCTACGTCCGTACCGGGGCGACCCAGCGGCCGCTCAGCCGCCAATATGCGGCGCTCGCCGCGGCCTTCAATTACTCTCCCCCGAGCACCGACCCGTTCGACCGGCTCACCGACCTCGATACGCCTCTCGACGCCTTCCAGGAGCTTGGAGGCGTGGCGCTTCGGGCGAAATGGG
>DASQZF010000083.1:0-7632 GCA_035638835.1 Allosphingosinicella sp.
CTCCCCTCCCTGGAAGGGAGGGGCTGGGGGTGGGTAGGCGAGCGCAGCGAGACTTCTACGGAGTCGGAGTTTCGGCCGCCTTCGGCGGACCCACCCCCGGCCCCTCCCTTGCAGGGAGGGGAGAGGATTATTCGAACTCCAAAATCACCGCGTCCACAGCCAGGCTTTCTCCCGGCCTGGCCGAGACCGACTTCACCACCCCCGCTTTCTCCGCGCGAAGGATATTCTCCATCTTCATCGCCTCGACCACGGCGAGCGGCTGCCCGGCCTCCACCTTGTCGCCTTCGCCGACGTTGAGCGCCGTCAGCAGCCCGGGCATCGGGCACAGGAGAAATCTGGAAAGGTCCGGCGGCACCTTTTCGATCATGAACCGGCTGAGCTCGGCGACATGCGCCGGAAGAACTTCGACGAGATGGGAGGCGCCCCGGGTCGTCAGGCGCCACTGGCGGCCCCGGCGATCCACCTGGACGATCCGGCTCCGGCCGTCGATCATGCCCTTGAACAGGCGCTGGCCCGGCTCCAAGCGCCCGATCATCTCCCGGCCTTCGCCCTCGTCCAGATAGGCGAGAAGCCCCCCCTCGAATCCATCGAACCGGATGGAGAAGCTCCGGCCGCCGAGCCGCACCACCCTTTCCTCCGGAGGCGAGACCTGACCTCCGAGCTGGCCGCTGACCGAGCAGGCATGGGCCTCGGTCTCCATCGCCACCATCGCCGCGATTGCCGCGAGATCCTCGATCAGGTCGTCGTCCGCCGGAGCCCCCTCGAAGCCTTCGGGATATTCCTCGGCGATGAAGCCCGTGGTGAGCCGGCCTTCCCGGAAGCGGGGGTGCTGCATCAGCGCCGACAGGAAATCGACATTGTGGCCGATGCCCTCGATGACGAAGGAATCGAGCGCCTCGATCTGGCGGTCGATCGCCGCCTCGCGGGTCGGGGCCCAGGTGACCAGCTTGGCGATCATCGGGTCGTAGAACATCGAGACCTCGCCGCCCTCCTCGACTCCGTCGTCGATTCGAGTGACTCCCCCCTCCCCTTTGGTGGGGGATGTCGTGAGTGGCGAAGGCTCCGAAGACAGGCCCCACCCCAACCCCTCCCCTAAAGGGGAGGGGCTTGCCGCCGGAGTACGATACCGCACCAGCCTCCCGGTCGAAGGCAGGAAACCCCGATAGGGATCCTCGGCATAGACCCGGTTCTCGATCGCCCAGCCGTTCAGCTTCACATCGTCCTGTCCGAACGGAAGCTTCTCGCCCGCCGCGACCCGGATCATCAGCTCGACGAGGTCGAGGCCGGTAACCTCCTCGGTCACCGGATGCTCGACCTGGAGGCGGGTGTTCATCTCGAGGAAGTAGAAGCTCCGGTCGGCGCCGGCGATGAACTCGACGGTGCCGGCGCTGAAATATCCGACGGCCTGCGCGAGCGCGACCGCCTGCTCGCCCATCGCCTTGCGCATCTCGGGCGTAACGAAGGGCGACGGCGCTTCCTCGACGACCTTCTGGTGGCGGCGCTGGACCGAGCATTCCCGCTCGCCGAGATAGAGGAGGTTGCCGGCCTTGTCGCCGATCAGCTGGATCTCGATGTGACGGGGGTTCTCGACGAACTTCTCGATGAACACCCGGTCGTCGCCGAAGCTCGCAAGCCCCTCGCGCTTGGTCGCCTCGAAGCCCTCGCGGACGTCTTTCTCGCTATAGGCGAGCCGCATCCCCTTGCCGCCGCCGCCGGCCGAGGCCTTCATCATCACCGGATAGCCGATCTCGCCGGCGATCCTCACCGCATGCTCGGTATCGTCGATCTCGCCGACGAAGCCCGGCACCACGCTCACGCCCGCCTCGAGCGCCAGCTTCTTCGACTCGATCTTGTCCCCCATCGCCGCGATGGCTTGCCGCGGCGGGCCGATGAACGCGATCCCCGCTTCCTCCAGCGCGCGGGCGAAGCTTTCCCGCTCCGACAGGAAGCCGTAGCCGGGATGGACCGCCTCGGCCCCGGTCGCCCGGCAGGCCTCGATGATCAGCTCCGCAACGAGGTAGCTCTCGCTCGCCGGCGGCGGCCCGAGCCGGACCGACTCGTCCGCCATCTTGACGTGCGGCGCCCGGGCGTCGGCGTCCGAATAGACGGCAACGGTCGCGATCCCCATCTTCCGGGCGGTCCGAATGACCCGGCAGGCGATCTCGCCCCGGTTGGCGATCAGTATTTTAGAGAACATGCGCCACGTCACCCTGAAACCGCACCACGTCACCCTGAAACCGCACCACGTCACCCTGGAACCGCACCACGTCACCCTGAACTTGTTTCAGGGTCCATCTATCCGCCCGCGGGGGGCATGGCGAGTTGGATGCTGAAACAAGTTCAGAATGACGGCGCAAGGGGTTCATTCCGCAGCCACCCGCGCCGGCTCCTCCGCGCCCATCGGCGCCAGCCCCAGCTTTTCGAACAGAGCCGCATCCGCTCCAGCGCCGGCATTTCCCGTGGTGAGCAACTTGTCGCCGGTGAAAATGCTGTTCGCACCGGCGAAGAAGCACAGGGCCTGAGCCGCTTCGCCCATGCTCTCCCGGCCCGCCGACAGCCGCACCATCGATCGCGGCATCAGGATCCGGGCGACGGCGACGGTTCGGACGAACTCTATGTCGTCGATTTGGGCGAGCGGCGTGTCCGCCAGCATGTCCCCGAGCACCGTGCCCTTCACCGGAACGAGCGCGTTGACCGGAACGCTCTCCGGGTGCGCCGGAAGGGTGGCCAAGGCGTGAAGGAAGCCGATCCGGTCTTCCCGGCTCTCGCCCATTCCAACGATTCCGCCGCAGCACACCGCCATGCCGGCCGCTCGCACAGTCTCGAGCGTATCGAGCCGATCCTGGAAGCTGCGGGTGGTGATGACGTTGCCGTAATTCTCCGGGGAAGTATCGATATTGTGATTGTAATAATCGAGCCCGGAGGCGGCGAGCCGGCCGGCTTGTTCCCCGGTCAGCATGCCCAGGGTCATGCAGGTCTCGAGGCCCATCGCCTTCACCCCCGCGACCATGGCGCACAGGGCGTCCATGTCCCGGTCCTTCGGCTCCCGCCAGGCCGCCCCCATGCAGAAGCGGCCGGAACCCGCCGCCTTGGCCGCCGCCGCCGCGGCCAGCACCCCGGTCACGTCCATAAGCTTCTCGGCCTTGAGACCCGATCGGGCGAAGGCGGATTGGCTGCAATAGCCGCAATCCTCCGGGCAGCCGCCCGTCTTGATCGAGAGCAAGGTCGAAAGCTGCACCGCGTTGGGCGAATGGAAACGCCGGTGGACGCACTGCGCCTCGAACAGCAGGTCGGAGAAGGGGAGATCGAAGAGCGCCCGGATTTCCTCCCGGGTCCAGTCGAAGCGGCATTCGGTCATTGGTCTACACGTCACCCTGAATTTGTTCGTCACCCCGGACTCGATCCGGGGTCCATGAACACGGTCCAGCGAGGTTCGGCAAGGCGGGTGTTCATGGATGTCGGATCAAGTCCGGCCTGACGAGAAGAAGCACGGGGTCGAGTCTGTGCGATCACTTCCCGAGCGCTTTGCCGAACAGGAAAAGGAACATCCCGACCCCGAGCATCAGGATGGCCGGCGCGACCTTGCGGTAGAGGTCGACCCGCTTCGGTTCCTCTCCGTGGAAATGGGCCCTTGCGATCTCGCCGGACGCGGAAAAGGAGACGACCCCCGCGAGCGTCACCGCGGCCACCACCATCAGGAGGGTCGACAGCTTCATCTCGCCGCCCCGGTCGGTCTGGGACAAGGTGAGGACGCCGCCCAGCACCAGAAGCGACAAGGTCGTCAGGTGCTTGAAGTAATCGTAGAGGACGAGGTCCCCCGGCCGGTGCGGCGCCTGCGAGGCGAGAAGGTTGGTTTCGTCGTCGCTCACTCGGCCGCCTCCGCGTTCGCGATCCTGATTTTCCGCGCGGCCTGGATGACCCCGCATGCTATCTCGGCGCGATCGGCGATTGGCATCCTGGAGATCATCGTCAGCGCCGCTCGCCTTGATCGGTCGTGGTCGGGCTCGCCGCGGCCCGCGGCCATTTCTGGAGCGTAAGGGTCAGCTGCCGCGGATCGCTGCCGGGGTGGCGAAGGACGTAGAGGCGAGCCATTTTGCCCCCCTCGACCGGCCATTCCCAGAACGTGCTCACCCCGGCGGCCTGGCGCGCCGGGCTGGTGCCGAGCAGTCGCTTGAGCCGCGCTTCGATGCGGCCGGCCATCGCTTCGGGTGTGTAGGGCCTCAGGGTGGCGGAATCGAGGTTGCACTGCGGGAGCCTTCCCTCCGGCGGACCGAGCCATTTGATCGACACATAGCCCTTGCGGGAATCGTAGCCGACGAGCTCCGGACTCGTGTCCTGGGCCCGCCGGTACCGCCAGGCCGAGCTGCTCACCGCTTTCTCGAAGGAAGCGGCGTCGAACGCGCGTGCGAGACACAGCCGCTCATATTCCGCGAGCGCTTCATCGAGCCCGATCGCGAGCTTGAGCATCGGCTGCAAGCCGCCCGTGACGGCCGGCTCCTGCGCGGCCGGCGCGGCCACGGAGAGCAAGGCGGCAATCGGCCAGCTTATCATTCGGCGGCTTCCTCGAGCGGCGGCATGTTGTGGCCCAGGAGCTTGAGCACTTCTCCGGCCGCGTCAACCAGGTTGGTGCCGGGGCCGAAGATCGCCTGCACGCCCGCTTCCCGGAGCATCTCGTAATCCTGGGCGGGAATCACTCCTCCGACCACCACCTTGATGTCCGGCCGGCCCATTTCGCGCAGATGCCCGATCAGCTCCGGCACCAGGGTCTTGTGGCCGGCGGCGAGGCTCGAGGCTCCGACCAGATCGACGTCCTTCTCGACGGCGAGCCGGGCGCTTTCCTCCGGGGTCTGGAAGAGCGGCCCCGGGACCACTTCGAAGCCCAGGTCGGCGAAGGCGGAGGCGACGAGGTTGGCGCCCCGGTCGTGCCCGTCCTGGCCCATCTTAGCGACCAGCATCCGGGGCCTTCGGCCCAACCGCCGCTCCATCGCCGCGACCCCCTCCCCGGCCCTGGCCCAGCGCGCGTCGCCTTCATGGGCGCCGCCGTAAATGCCTTTCACCGGCTCGGGGGTCGTGCCGTAGCGGCCGAAGACGTCCTCCAGCGCCTGGCTGATCTCGCCCAGCGTCGCGCGGGCGCGTGCGGCCTCCACCGCAAGCGCCAGGAGGTTGGTCTCCCCAAGTTCGGACTGAACTCCCGCACGTTCGGGCTGGGCCTGTCGAAGCCCTTCCCTTTCCTCCGCAGGGACAGGAGAAAGGGAAGGCCGTTCGACCGGCTCAGGGCGGACGGAGGCTCTCGCGCCTTCGCGAAGCGCGTCGAGCGCGGCCTTCGCCGCCGCTTCGTCGCGCTCCGAGCGCACCTTCGCGAGCCGGGCCACCTGCCCCGTCCGGACCTTGTCGTTGTCGATCTGGAGGATGTCGAGATGCGCCTCGTCCTCCAGCCGGTAGCGATTGACCCCGACGATCACGTCCTCGCCGCGATCGACCCGGGCGGCGCGCGCCGCCGCCGCTTCCTCGATCCGCCGCTTGGGCAGCCCCTCGGCGACCGCGACGGTCATCCCGCCCATCGCCTCGACCTCCTCGATCAGTGCCCAGGCCTTGTCGGCGAGCTCCTTCGTGAGGCTCTCGATGAAATAGGACCCGCCGAGCGGATCGGCGACGTTGGTGATCCCGCTCTCCTCGGCGAGGATCAGCTGGGTGTTGCGCGCGATCCTGGCCGAGAAATCGGTCGGAAGGGCGATCGCCTCGTCGAAGCTGTTGGTGTGGAGCGACTGGGTGCCGCCGAGCACCGCCGCCAGTCCCTCGATCGTGGTGCGGACGATATTGTTATAGGGGTCCTGCTCGGTGAGCGAGACCCCCGAAGTCTGGCAATGAGTGCGAAGCATCAGCGACTTCGGGTTCCTTGCTTCGAACCCGCTCATGATCCGGTGCCAGAGCGTGCGCGCCGCCCGCAGCTTGGCGATTTCCATGAAGAAGTTCATGCCGATTCCGAAGAAGAAGGAGAGCCGCGGCGCGAAGGCGTCGACGTCCAGGCCCTTGGCCTTCGCCGCCCGGACATATTCCATTCCGTCGGCGAGCGTGAAGGCGAGCTCCTGGACGGCCGTCGCCCCGGCCTCCAGCATATGATAGCCGCTGATCGAGATGGAGTTGAACCGGGGCATGTGCTCCGAGGTGTAGGCGATGATGTCCGCCACGATCCGCATCGAGGGCGCGGGCGGGTAGATGTAGGTGTTGCGGACGGCGAACTCTTTGAGGATGTCGTTCTGGATCGTGCCCGAAAGCTGGGCCTGGGCGACCCCCTGCTCCTCGGCGGCGACGATGTAGAAGGCCATGACCGGAAGCACCGCCCCGTTCATCGTCATCGAGACCGACATGGTGTCGAGCGGGATCCCGTCGAACAGGATCTTCATGTCCTCGAGCGTGTCGATCGCGACTCCCGCCTTGCCGACGTCCCCGGTCACCCGCGGATGGTCGCTGTCATAGCCGCGATGGGTGGCGAGGTCGAAGGCGACGCTCAGCCCCTTCTGCCCCGCCGCCAGGTTGCGCCGGTAGAAGGCGTTCGAATCCTCCGCCGTCGAGAAGCCCGCATATTGCCGGATCGTCCACGGCCGGCCCGTATACATCGAGGCATAGGGCCCGCGCGTATAGGGCGCGAAGCCGGGAAGGCCGTGATCGACGCCCTCGACGTCCTCGCCGGTGTAGAGGGGCCGTACGTCGATGCCCTCCGGCGTATGCCAGACGATGTCCTTGCCCTTCACCTCCTTCGAGGCGGCGGCCTGCCATTCGGCGCGGGTGGGTTTGTCGGCGCTCATCGAATTTCCCGGGTGCTGCGAATGCGGACGATGCTGACGCGATCGTCAAAGGGCCGGTAATCTATCACATACTGAATGTCAGTAACTGACAGCCGCATCAGCCCCTCGCGGTCGGTCAGGCGCCCAAGTTGCGGGGTCGTCGCTATGGCCTGCGCCCGTTCCAGAAGCCTTCGTTCCACCCGCATCGCAAAGGACTCCGACTTCCCGGCGTTGAACGAATATATCCGCTGCAGGTCGTGGAGCGCTTCCCTGCGCCACTTGAGCTTCACTATTCCGCCGCTTCACCGCGCCACTGACGGCGTTGCTCAGCTAAGATGTTCATGGCCTCCTCGTGGTCGTATTCGGGACCGGCCATTCGGCGGTCGAGATCGGCATGGTCCTCGCGAACTGCGGCGAGATATTGCCGCAGTGCCTCCTGCAGCAGCACCTCCAGCGGCTCTTCGCGATTGCGGGCCCACTCGCGAAGGTCGGCCATATCGCCCTTAGCGATCTCGATCGTCACTTTCTCGCTCATCGCCCCAGCCTACTCCCGCCGGCGGACGAATACCAAATCCGATTATTCCGCCGCCTTGGGGCTTTCCATGATCTCGGTGAGAACGCCGCCCATGTCTCTGGGATGTACGAAGAAGATCATCGTCCCGTGCGCTCCGATGCGCGGCTCGCCGAGCACCCTGGCGCCCTTGCCCTCGAACCAGGCCTTCGCCTCTTCTATGTCCGGCACCTCGAAGCAGAGGTGATGCTGCCCCCCCGCCGGATTCTTGGCGAGGAAGGAGTGGATCGGGCTCGACTCCCCAAGCGGCTCGATCAGCTCGATCTGGGTATTGGG
>DASQZF010000084.1:0-16300 GCA_035638835.1 Allosphingosinicella sp.
CGATGGCGCCCCGGATCATCGGCAGGCTGGAGCCCAGATTGGTCACGTCGCCCAGGCAGGCCTGGTAGGGCTTCCTGAACAGAGCGACGTAGGTTCGAGCCTCTTCCGGGGAAGACGGCCGGGTCGCGATGAGCCTCATCGCCTTTTCGGGACTCTCCTTCGCGTAGCAGGACCCGAATCCCACCACCTCCTCCATCGCCTGCTCGCTGTTGAGATAGAACATGGACGAGGAGCCCGACGCGCCGTTCGAGATCTGGGCCGAAGCCCCGGAAGCGAGGAGCGCGACGCCGGCAAGGCCGGCGAGAAACATCGATCTACTCATTTCTCGACTTTCGGGGGCGTTCCGACCGCCATGGCGCCTGGAATATTGGGGTTGTCGGGATTGGAGACCAGCTGCTGACGGCGCGGGTCTATCAGCACATCCATGGCTTCCATCGGGATCGCACCCAGAAGGACCTGATCGCCCATCACCAAAGCTCCCGTGAACGCCGAACGACCGAATATTTCCACACGAACACGGCCGACAAATTCCCACCACCTCATTCCGCCGCCTCCAGGGTCCGGGCGCGCTGCTCGACGATCCGCCGCTCCAGCTCGGGCCGGAAATGGCGGATCAGGCCCTGGATCGGCCAGGCGGCGGCGTCGCCCAGGGCGCAGATGGTGTGGCCCTCGACCTGCTTGGTGACGTCCCAGAGCGTGTCGATCTCGTGGATCTCGGCATTGCCCTCGACGAGCCGCTCCATCACCCGCCACATCCAGCCGGTGCCCTCGCGGCAGGGCGTGCACTGGCCGCAGCTCTCATGCTTGTAGAAATAGGAGATCCGGCTGATCGCCTTCACCACGTCGGTGGACTTGTCCATGACGATGATCGCGGCGGTGCCGAGGCCGGAGCCGAGATCCTTCAGCCCGTCGAAATCCATCGGAGCGTCGATGATCTGCTCGGCCGGCACCAGCGGCACCGACGAGCCGCCGGGGATTACGGCGAGGAGATTGTCCCAGCCGCCGCGGATCCCGCCGGCATGCCGGTCGATCAGCTCTCGGAAGGGAACCGACATGGCGTCCTCGACCACGCACGGCTTGTTGACGTGGCCGGAGATCTGGAAGAGCTTGGTGCCCTCGTTCTTCTCGCGCCCGATCCCCTTGAACCAGGCCGCGCCCCGCCGAAGGATGGTGGGCACGACGGCGATCGACTCGACGTTGTTGACCGTGGTCGGGCAGCCGTAGAGGCCCGCGCCCGCCGGGAAGGGCGGCTTGAGGCGCGGCATTCCCTTCTTGCCTTCGAGGCTCTCGAGCATCGCGGTCTCTTCGCCGCAGATATAGGCGCCCGCGCCGCGGTGGACGAAAAGGTCGAAATCATAGCCCGACTTCGCCGCGTTCTTGCCGAGCAGGCCGGAATCATAAGCCTGCTGGACCGCCGCCTCCAGCACCTGGGCTTCGCGGATGAACTCGCCGCGTATGTAGATGTAGCCGGCCCGGGCGCGCATCGCGAAGCCGGCGATCAGGGCGCCCTCGATCAGCTTGTGCGGATCGTGGCGGATGATCTCCCGGTCCTTGCACGATCCCGGCTCGGATTCGTCGGCGTTGATGACGAGGAAATTGGGCCGGCCCGGAGTCGGCGCCTTGGGCATGAACGACCATTTCATGCCCGTCGGGAAGCCCGCCCCGCCGCGTCCGCGGAGGCCCGAGCTCTTGATCTCGTCGATGATCGCCTCTTCCCCGACGGCCATCAGCGCCTTGGTGTCGTCCCAGTCGCCGCGCGCCTGGGCGCCCTTAAGGCCCCAGTCCTGGAAGCCGTAGAGGTTGGTGAAGATGCGGTCCTTGTCGTCGAGCATCAGGCGCCCATCCCGAAATAAAGCGCCGCCACCAGGGCGACGATGACGACGAGCGCCACCATCTTGATCATGCCCTTGAACACCTTGAGCGCGATGACGAGGGCGACGACTCCGACGATGATTGGAAGATATTGCTCCATCAGGACCACTCCCCCCTATAATCGTGATTCTCGTTCACCATCGCCTGCAGGCTGGTCACTCCACCCTCGGGATCGCTGGTCCGGCGCGAGACGCCCTGCGGCCCCGGCTTCGGCATCTCGCCCCGGGCAAGCGCCTCCAGGACGAAAGTGGTCGTCTCGAAGGTCAAATCCTCGAAATTGTCGTCGTTGATCTGCACCATCGGAGCGTTGGCGCAGGCGCCGAGGCACTCCACTTCGGAGAGGGTGAAGAGGCCGTCCGGAGTCGTCTGGCCCTTCTTCAGCCCCTTCGCCTTGCACGCCTCGAACACGTCGTCCGAGCCGCGAAGCATGCAGGGCGTCGTCCCGCAGACCTGGACGTGGAATCGGCCCACGGGCCGCAGGTTGAACATCGTGTAGAAGGTCGCGACCTCGTAGGCGCGGATATAGGGCATTCCAAGGTAGCCCGCGACATATTCGATCACCGGGATGGGCAGCCAGCCCTGGGTTTCGGTCTCCGTCCCCACCTGCCGCTGGGCGAGGTCGAGCAGCGGGATGATCGCACTCTGCTGACGCCCCGGCGGATAGCGATCGATGAGCCGCCTCGCAATCTTGTCGTTATCCTTGGTGAAGGCGAACGCCCCCCAGCGGGCGCGGAGCGCGTCGAGGTCGATGGAGGTGGGAAGGATATCAGCCATTGTAGGGCCCATCGTCGTCGCGGGTCGGGCGCTTGCCGCGGTTGCCGCCGGAGGTGGACGCAACCAGCAGCAGCAGGGCCAGCGCAGCCCCGATCCCGCCGATCGTCCGAACGGTGGTGCCGTCGGCGCTGTCGTCCGGAGTGAACATGTAAAGCGCTCCGAGCGCCATCACGACGACGAGCAGCGCGAGCATGACGAAGGTGCGCCTGTCAGCCATGAGCCGCCGGACTCCCCTTCTTGCCTGTAAGCCGCCGCGCGAGGGCGACCGCCTCGATGAGAAGCGCCGCGGCGATGATTCCCATCAGCGCGAGCGGAAAAACGAGAAGCGCTCCGCCGCCGAGGGCGGGCCCCATCAGGACGGCATAAGCGAGCAGGGCGGTCACCGCGGCGGCGAGGAAATAGCGCCGCGCCTTCGCCGGAAGCTGGGCGAGCACCGTCGCCGGAGCGAGAACGAACATCGCGAGGATCAGGGCCTGCATCACCGGTCGATCTCCCCGAACACGATGTCGAGCGAGCCGAGGATCGCGGTGACGTCGGCGAGCATGTGGCCCCGGGTCATGAAGTCCATGGCCTGCAGGTGGCTGAAGCCCGTCGGGCGGATCTTCACCCGATAGGGCTTGTTGGTGCCGTCCGCGACGAGGTAGATTCCGAACTCCCCCTTGGGGCTTTCGGTGGCGACATAGACCTCGCCCGCGGGCACGTGGAAGCCCTCGGTGTAGAGCTTGAAGTGATGGATCAGCGCTTCCATCGACTGCTTCATCTCGGCGCGCTTGGGCGGGACGACCTTCCGGTCCAGTGAGGCGATCGGCCCCTGCGGGATCTGCTCGAGGCACTGCTTCATGATCCGGACCGACTGCCGGACCTCCTCGGCCCGGACCATCATCCGGTCGTAGCAGTCGCCCTTCGTCCCGACGGGCACGTCGAACTCGACCCTGTCGTAGGCGTCGTATGGCTGCGACTTGCGGATGTCCCAGGGGATGCCGGCCGCCCGGATCATCGGCCCGGAGAAGCCCCAGGCGATCGCATCCTCCTTGGATACGACGCTGATGTCGACGTTGCGCTGCTTGAAGATCCGGTTGTCGACGACGAGGCTCAAGGAATCCTCGAACATCGGCAGGAGCTTGGAATCGCACCAGGCGACGATCTCTTCGAGAAGCCCGGCCGGGACGTCCTGATGGACTCCGCCCGGCCGGAAATAATTGGCGTGCATCCGGGCGCCGGACACGCGCTCGTAGAAGTTCATGATGTCTTCGCGCGGCTCGAACAGCCACAGGTTCGGGGTCATCGCCCCGACGTCCATGATGTGGCTTCCGATGTTGAGCAGGTGGTTCTTCACCCGGGTCAGCTCGGCGAAGAAGGTCCTCAGATACTGGGCGCGGAGCGGAACCTCGAGCCCGAGCAGCTTCTCGATGGCGAGGACGTAGCTGTGCTCCATGCACATGGGCGACACGTAGTCGAGCCGGTCCATGTAGGGGATGGACTGGATGTAGGTCTTGTACTCGCAGAATTTCTCGGTGCCGCGGTGGAGAAGCCCGACATGCGGATCGACCCGTTCGACGATCTCCCCGTCCAGCTCGAGGATCAGCCTGAGCACGCCGTGGGCGGCGGGATGCTGGGGCCCGAAGTTGATCGTGTAATTGGCGATCTCGGACTCGGTCGCTCCGGAGCGGGCGACCTGCTGCTCGTTCGACATGTTCTCGGTGGCGAGGGTCATGCGCTCACCGTCATCCCGGCGAAAGCCGGGACCTCGGGGAGACCCACCGAGACTTCCTGTCCTGAGGTCCCGGCTTTCGACGGGATGACGGGATCGGTCACTTCTTGATCTCCCCGGCCTTCAAGGGCGTCGGAGCCCCCGGCGCTTCCGGCGCCTTCTCGTCCCCCGGAAGGATATATTGGGCGCCTTCCCACGGGCTCAGGAAGTCGAACGGACGGAAGTCCTGGGCGAGCCTGACGGGCTCGTAGACCACCCTCTTCTGCTCCTCCGAATAGCGAAGCTCGACATAGCCCGAGAGCGGGAAGTCCTTGCGGAACGGGAAGCCCCGGAAGCCGTAATCGGTGAGGATCCGGCGGAGGTCGTCATTGCCTTCGAACACGACCCCGTAGAGGTCGAACACCTCGCGCTCGAGCCAGCCCGCGACCGGCCACAAGGACGTGACCGACGGCACCGGCATGTCCTCGTCGGTGGAGACCCGGACCCGGACCCGGTGGTTCCTGGTCAGCGACAGCAGATGGTAGACCACCTCGAACCGCTCCGCCCGCTGCGGATAGTCGACCCCGGCGATCTCCATCAGCTGCTGATATTCGAACCGGTCCCTCAAGGTCCGGCAGACGTCGAGCAGGCTTTCGCGCCGCACCGTCAGCGACACTTCGTCCACGGCGTCCTTGGTTTCGATCAAGGCGTCGCCCAAGGCGGCCGAGACCTCCTCGATCAGACCTTCGCGAGACGCGATCCGGGGTGCGCTGTTATTCACCGGGAGAGCTCCCAAAACCGTTCGGGCTGAGCTTGTCGAAGCCCTCTCCTTTCACTTCCACCCTAAAGGCGGAAGAAAAGCCCTTCGACAGGCTCAGGGCGAACGGGTGGGTGGATGACGCTTTCACAGCCATGTCTCAGCGCTCGATCGTCCCGACGCGGCGGATCTTCCGCTGCAGCTGCATGATCCCGTAGAGCAGGGCCTCCGCGGTCGGCGGGCAGCCCGGAATGTAGATGTCGACCGGAACGATCCGGTCGCAGCCGCGCACCACCGAATAGCTGTAATGATAATAGCCGCCGCCGTTCGCGCAGCTGCCCATCGAGATGACGTAGCGCGGTTCCGACATCTGGTCGTAGACCCGGCGGAGCGCCGGAGCCATCTTGTTGCACAAGGTCCCGGCGACGATCATCACGTCCGACTGGCGCGGGCTCGCGCGCGGAGCCACTCCGAACCGCTCCAGATCGTAGCGCGGCATGTTGGCGTGGATCATCTCGACCGCGCAGCAGGCGAGGCCGAACGTCATCCACCACATCGAGCCCGTCCGGGCCCACTGGAACAGGTCTTCGGTCGAGGTGACCAGAAAACCCTTGTCGGAAACCTCCGCGCTGAGCTCGTTGAAGAAGGCGGGGTCCGGCTGCTGGAGATCGGACGGCCGCTGATTCTCGTGGCGCGGGTCGAGGATCACTCCCATTCGAGCGCGCCTTTCTTCCAGGCATAAGCGAAGCCGAGGGTGAGCTCGACGAGGAAGATCATCATCGCAGCCCAGCCCGCGACCCCGATATAGCCCAGGGTCACCGCCCAGGGAAAAAGGAAGGCGGCCTCGAGATCGAAGACGATGAACAGGATCGCGACCAGGTAGAAGCGGACGTCGAACTGCGCCCGGCTGTCCTCGAAGGCGGGGAAGCCGCACTCATATTCCGCGAGCTTGTCCGCATAGGGGTTGGACGCCCCGGTCAGCTTCGAGACCATCATCGGAAGGACGACGAAGGACAGCGACAGCGCCAGGGCGACGGCAAGGAACAGGAGTATCGGCAGATAACCGGCGGCGGACGACGCCATCGAAGCTCTCCAGGGGGACGCGAGGTTGCGCGGCTTCTAGGCCAGCGGCCCCGCCATCGCAATGGGTTTGGGGCACATTGACAGGGCTCCGGGCGTGGAACAGTCTAAGGCCTGTCGACAGGGGGAAAGCATGAAATACAAATGGCTTGCCGTCGCGGCTCTGGCGGGCGCCTGGGCCCTCCCGGCCGAGGCGCAGATGGTCAAGGCGCAGGACCCGGGAACGGTGGTGAAGGCGCTTCAGGAAGCCGGCTATTCGGCCAAGCTCGGCAAGGACAAGCTCGGCGATCCGATGATCACCAGCGGAGCCTCGGGCACGCCCTTCCAGATCTATTTCTACAATTGCACCGACAACAGGAATTGCGCGACGGTCCAGTTCAACTCGGGCTACGATCTCAAGGAGCCGGTCAGCCTCGAGCGGATCAACGAATGGAACCGGAACCAGCGCTTCGGCCGCGCCTTCCTGGACAAGGAGAACGATCCGATCCTCCAGATGGACCTCGACCTGGACGACGGCGGGATCTCGCGACTGCTGTTCGTCGACAATATCGAATTCTGGACGAGCGTGCTCGGCCGCTTCGAGCAGCATATCGGCTACAGGAAATAAAATTCCTCCCCATGCGGAACATGGGGAGGGGGACCACCCGAAGGGTGGTGGCGGGGTAGCTGCCGCGGACGCTGCTGGTTCGCTCGAGGATCTCTTGGTTCGCGCGAGAAGCTCTGATCCCGGCGCCTTCTACCCCTCCACCATGCTTCGCATGGTACCCCTCCCCATCTCGCGATGAGGAGGATCTAAGCCCTAAGCGCTCCCGCCACCAGCTTGTGGAGCCTGGAATGGAGCTGGTCGTTGGCGGCCAGCACCTGCCCCTTCTCAAGCGCCGAATCGGCGCCCCGGAAGTCGGTGACGAAGCCGCCCGCCTCCCGGACTAGGAGGATTCCTGCGGCGACGTCCCAGATCTTGAGCTCCTCTTCCCAGAAGCCGTCGAAGCGGCCCGCGGCGACCCAGGCGAGGTCGAGGGCGGCCGAGCCGAAGCGGCGGATCCCGGCCACTTCGGGGGCGACGGCCGCCAGGACCCTCTCGAACCGTCCGAGATTTCCGTGACCCATATAGGGAATGCCGGTGGCGATCAGCGCGTCGCCGAGGTCGCGGCGCGCCGAGACCCGAAGGCGCCGCTCGTTCAGCCAGGCGCCCCTGCCCTTCTCCGCCCAGAAGCTCTCGTCGGTGAGGGGCTGGTAGATCAGGGCCTGGGTGATTTCGGGCTTGCCCCCCGCCCCGCGCGGATCCTCCACCGCGATCGAGATCGCGAAATGGGGCAGTCCGTGGAGGAAGTTCGAAGTTCCGTCGAGCGGGTCGACGATGAAGCGCGGCTTGTCGGGATCGCCTTCGATCGATCCGCCTTCCTCGAGAGTCAGCCGCCAGTCCGGCCGGGCGTGGCGAAGCTCCTCGAGGATGGTCCGCTCGGCCTGCTTGTCCGCCATCGACACGAAGTCGGCCGGCCCCTTGCGGCTCACCTGAAGCTGCTCGACTTCGTTGAAGTCGCGCCGAAGCCGCGGCGCCGCCTTGCGGGCCGCCTTCTGCATGACGGTGATCAATCCGGAATGGGAAACCATCTGATACTCCCCCCTCCCTGCAAGGGAGGGGCTGGGGGTGGGTCCGCCGAAGGCGGCCGAAACTCGGGAGGTGGGAGGAAGGCTCGCTGCGCTCGCCACCCACCCCCGGCCCCTCCCTTGCAGGGAGGGGAGGAATCTAGTCCGCGCGCCTCACATAGGTCTGTTCGTAGACGTCGACGACGATCCTCGTCCCGGCCCCGATATGCGGCGGCACCATCACCCGGACCCCGTTCTCGAGCAAAGCGGGCTTGTAGCTGGACGAGGCCGTCTGCCCCTTCACCACCGCGTCCGCCTCGACGATCGTCGCTTCGATCGTGTCGGGGAGCTGGACCGAGATCGGCCTTTCCTCCCAGAGCTCCATGACCACGTCCATTCCGTCCTGGAGGAAGGCCGCGGCGTCGCCGAGCAGGTCGGCCGGAAGCGTGATCTGCTCGTAATTGTCCTTGTCCATGAAGGTAAGCTGCTCGCCGTCGCGGAACAGGAACTGGAAGTCCTTGGTGTCGAGCCGGACCCGCTCCACCGTCTCGGCCGAACGAAAGCGGACGTTGTTCTTGCGGCCGTCGATGAGGTTCTTCATCTCGACCTGCATGTAGGCCCCGCCCTTGCCCGGCTGGGTGTGCTGGATCTTGACGGCCCGCCAGATGCCGCCCTCATATTCGATGATGTTGCCGGGACGGATGTCCACGCCGCTGATCTTCATGCGTCACTCGCTGTCTGGAAAGAGCCGCCGCGGGCCTTAGCGGGCGGAGGGTGACGGGGCAAGGGAGGCCTCTTCCCCTCCCTGGAAGGGAGGGGTCGGGGGTGGGTGGGCGAGCGAAGCGAGACCTTTCCGACTCAGAGTTTCGGCCGCCTGCGGCGGACCCACCCCTAGCCCCTCCCTTCCAGGGAGGGGACCCTCACTTCTTCACCAGCAGCGGGTAGGGATTCACCGGAGTCCCGTCATGCCATTTCTCCCCCTGCGCTATCTTGTTGACGGCGAAGTGGAGGTGGGGCCCGGCCGGGTTGGCGTTGCCGGTCGAGCCGACCGTTCCGATCGCATCGCCCTGCTTCACCGCCTGCCCTTCCCTGAGCCCGGGAGCATAGGCCTGGAGATGGGCGTAATAGAACATCCACTGTCCGTCCGGCGAGCGGACATAAGCGGTGATCCCGCCGCCGCCCTTGCTGTTGAACAGCTTCTCGACCGTTCCCGGCGCCGCCGCCACGACCGGAGTCCCGTGCGCCGCCATGATGTCGATCGCATTGTGGACCCGAGCCCCGCCTGACCGGGACTGGGTATAGGTGTCCTGGAGATCGCCGGCCTCGATGCCCGCGACCGGGATCGCGATTCCGGTCGGCCCGAGCACCAGATCGGCGCGCGGAGTGGAGTCCGGAGGCGCGGGCGGCGCCGCGATCGGCCCCGGAGTGCCGCGCGAAACGCTCACTCCGCTATAGGCCATGAACCAGAAGGCGCTGGTCAGGGCGCAGGTGACGATTGCTGTGACCAGCACGACGAAGACTGTTCGGAGCCGTTCCATCCCGCTTCAACGCAACTTATTTCCCACCCGTTCCGTTCTCCGGATCACATGATTGCGAACGTCCATATCGGCTGCTCGGGCTGGATCTACCGCCACTGGCGCGAGCTCTTCTATCCGGCGAAGCTCCCGCAGCGCCTCTGGTTCGCGCATTATGCCGACACGTTCCGGACGGTGGAGCTCAACACCAGCTTCTACCATCTGCCCAAGCCGGAGACCTTCGCCAAATGGCGCGACCAGGCGCCGGACGGCTTCCGCTACGCGGTCAAGGCGCCGCGCTTCATCACTCATATGAAGAAGCTCAAGGACTGCGCTGAACCGGTTGAAGAATTTCTCCGCCGTGCCCGACATCTCGGCCCAATGATCGGACCAATCCTCTACCAGCTGCCGCCGCGCTGGACCTTCGACCGCGAGCGGCTCGAGGAATTCGTCGCCCATCTCCCAGCCGACCTCACCCACGTCTTCGAGTTCCGAGAGAAAAGCTGGCTCAGCGAGGAGGTGCTGGCTTTGCTCGACTCCCGGAGCATTTCCTTCTGCGCCCACGACATGCCGGGGCTTGCGACTCCGCGCTGGGCGAGCGGTCCGATCGCCTATGTCCGATTCCACGGCGGGACGGGCAAATATGTCGGCCGCTATTCGGACGAGGCGCTGCTGGCCTGGACCGACTGGATCGTCGACCAGGCTCGGGCAGACCGTGAAATCTGGTGCTATTTCAACAACGACATCCATGGCCACGCCATCCACGACGCGCTCACCCTGAGGGCAATGGTGGGTCAGGCCCTGCGCTGAGCCTCGCTATTTCGGGCTGACCCGTCCAATTTGATGTTCTTGACTTGTTCTAATTTCGGTGCCATATCGGAACCCTGCCCGAGTCGGCTCAGGATCCACCGGCGGAGGCGGGGAATCGGCGGAAGGGGTTCGCCCCTGAAACCGGCGGCCGGCGCGAAGTCATCCGGGAACGTTTGAGCTCGCGTCTACCGAGGAGCCGGGACTGAGAAGTCCCTCCGGATAATGGCCCTCACGGGCCGGGACCGGGCGGAATTGTACGCTGCCGATCGGGCGTCGCTGCAAGCGGGGCTCGTGCGCAGTAGGACGGCTTCAGTTACGAAGCTCGGACGCCAAGGACATCTCCGCAGCCACCCCTTCGACGAAGGCAGGGGAACCGCCGGCTCTTCACTATAAGCCTGGACGCTTTCGAGTAACGACGAAAGCAGCAAAAGTCGTCCAGCCCCGGGTGCTCGTGGCAAGGACGCGCCGGCCGTAACTTCCCTCCAACTCCGGAGGTCGCACACGCGCGTCTGCGTCACATCCGCCTCGGATTCCCCGCGCGTGCGTCCAAGTCGTCCACTTCGTCCGATTCCGGACGCCGGTCCCGTCTTCCTTTCTACCTTGTGCCTTCGCGCCTTCGTGCCTTCCTTTGAAACCGGGTGCCGACAGGTCCGACGGGAAGACGAGAGAGCTTGGCCGAGTGCAATGCCGAGGCTGCAAAAACCCGCGCCTCCAGAAGGTCGCGACCGTGGTTAACCATCTTCTAACACCCTGGCGGTAAAGCCGGCCTGTTCGTTGAAACGGGGCGCTTTTAATGCTGCACAAGTCGATGCTGAGCCTGCCCATGCTGCTCCTCGGGGCATCGTGCGTGCCGCCGGTCGCCGGCAGCCAGGGAGTCGCGACCGCCGGCGCCGTCGCAGTGAGCCCGCTCTCGGCGCGCGCCGTGCCATTGCCCTCGGCCGAGGCGATCGCTCCGGGCCAGGCGGCGGAGCCCTTTATCGTCGGGGAGCGGAGCGAGCGCGACGTCGCGGCGTCGCTCCAATGCCTTACCGCGGCAGTCTATTACGAGGCGCGCTCGGAAAGCTTCGAAGGCCAGCGCGCCGTCGCCCAGGTGGTCCTCAACCGCGCGCGCCACCCCGCTTTCCCGAGGAATATCTGCGGAGTCGTCTATCAGGGGTCCAAGCGCCGGACAGGCTGCCAGTTCAGCTTCACCTGCGACGGCTCCCTCCGAGCCCGGCGCGAGCCCGTCGCCTGGGCTCAGGCGCGCCGGATCGCCGGCGCCGCATTGGCGGGAAGCGTCTACGGGCCGGTCGGCCACGCCACCCATTATCACGCTTCCTACGTCCAGCCCTGGTGGGCGGCGTCGCTTCACCGGGCGGTCAGCGTCGGCTCCCACATCTTCTATCGCTGGCGCGGCAACTGGGGCGATCCCAAATCCTTCCGCCGGCCCTATCTCGCGGCGGAAATGGCAGAGCGCTCCGAGCGCCCCGAACCCGCCGAGCGCGCCGAGCCGCCGGCCGTCAGGACCGCAGAGCGCTCCGAACCGATCGAGACCGAAAAGGCGTTCGGGGTCACCGTCCGCCGCGGAGGCCCGCCGCCCCGCTTCCTCGCCTCGGCGCAGGAGTCGGCGCCGCCCGATCCCAAGGCAAGCGCCGCCGGGGTCCGGGTCCATGTCGGGCTTCCCGATTTCGTCCAGGCCGAGCCCGTGCAGGCAGCTGAGCCCGCCGCCGCCGCCCCCGCCAGCTGAGGTCTAGCGAACCCGCTTCACGTAGACCCGCCCGTCCTCGCGCCTCTCCGTCGCGAAATTGGGAACCGCGTCGATCAGCTCGGCGAGGTCCGCATAGCCGTAGCTCCGGGCGTCGAACGAGGAGCGGTTGCCGGCGCGCTGGCCGACCTCCGAGAGGCTCGCATAGCCGCGCCCGTCCCGCTTCGAGGCCCGGAAGGCGGCGCCGAGCAGCTTGACCAGCTCCTCGTCCACCTTGCGCTTGGGCGGGGGAGGGGCCGCCTCGGGCGCCGAGTCATGCTCCTCGCCCTGGGCGAGGGCCCCGACGTCGATGAAGCGGCTGCACGCCTGCTGGAAGGAGACCGGCGCGCGCGAGGTCCCGAAGCCGTAGACCGGCACTCCGTCCTGCCGGATCCGCATCGCCAGCGGCATGAAGTCGCTGTCGCTCGACATGATCCCGAAGCCGTCGACCCGGCCCCCGAACAGAAGGTCCATGGCGTCGATGGTCATCTTCATGTCGGTCGCGTTCTTGCCCTTGGTGATGTCGAACTGCTGGTGGGGCTCGATCGCATGGCGGTGGGTCATCTCCGCCCAGCCCTTGAGCGCCGATTTGCTCCAATTCCCATAGGCCCGGCGGATGTTCACCGTCCCGAGCTCGGCGAGGACGGTCAGGACCGAGTCGAGATGGTCGGACGACGCATTGTCGGCGTCGATGAGAAGGGCGATATTGCCCTCCTGGCGGTCGGGGTCGGCCATTTTCAGAATTGCTCCGATCGAGTTGGGGAAACCTGTTCCCCAGGCCAAGGCCGGGGCCAGGCCTCGTGGCTGGAGAGACTGGAACCGCGCCTATCACCCCGCCGCGAGGGGCGAAAGTCGCGACCGGCAAACCCTTGAGCGCGCGCGATTAATTCGCCGCTGGCACTTTGCGTCTTTCTGCGGCAGAAAGCGCGTTCAGCAATGGCCAACCTGCGCAGCCTTTACGACGTGCTCAACGTCGCTCCCGAAGCCGAGCCCGTCGTCGTCGAGGCCGCCTACAAGGCGCTGATCAAGAAATATCATCCCGACCAGGCGGTCGAGAAGCCCGTCTCCAAGGATGCGACGGCGATCAACGAGGCCTTCGCGGTCCTCAAGGATCCGTCCAAGAGAGCCGATTACGACCATCGGCTGTGGGCCAAGCAGCAGTCGATTCGCCTCGTCGAGGCCCAGGTGGCGAGCGCCGGCCGGCCGCCCCGTTTCGTCGCTGTCAGCGGCTGGCTGATCGCCGGCCTGCTCGCAGCCGCGCTGGCCGCCGTCGCCATGGGCAGGAACGTGGTTCCGCAGCGGATGAGCGAGATCGCCGAGGTCCACGACTCGGAAGCTCCGGCCCGGGCCGCCGCCCTCAAGGCCGCCGCCGCCGAAGCCGAGCACGACCAGGCGCTGCCCTCGTCGGCCGCCGTCATCGCAAGGGTCCGCGCCGAAGAGGGGGTCCGCGCCGAGGAGGGGGTCCGTCCGGCCGTGGTCCTCCCTGCGGCGGAACCTACCCGCCCGGCGGGGATGGCCCGCCCCGCGCAGCCGGCCCGGGCCGCGTCCGGAGCGCCTCGAAGCCGAAAGACCCGTCCGGCCGCCCGAGCCAGGTCGGAGCCGCGCAAGGAAAGCGAGTTCCTCGAGCGCCAAGGCTATATCTATTAATCCTCCCCATCGGAGATGGGGAGGGGGACCAGGCGAAGCCTGGTGGAGGGGTGGCTGGCGCCGGCCTGGGCGAATCGTGCGAGAACCTCGGATTCAACGACACCTACCCCTCCACCACCCTTCGGGTGGTTCCCCTCCCCACGCCTTCGGCGCAGGGAGGATCAAGGTTCACCGCCTGCAGGGCACCGCGCAGGGCTTCTGCGGCTCGCCCCGGCTCTTGCGGCGGTCCCGGTCCTCGCCGGCGGCGCGCTCGACCCGGGCCTCGAGCCCGCTCTTCTCCTTCTTATAGCCTCTCGCCTCGAGGCAGTCGTAGGCGTTGAGCAGCGCCGCGACGGGGTCCATCCAATATTTGCGGTTCGCCTCGCGGGTGCAGGAATCCACGTCGACCTGCTGCTCGGCCAGGGTCTTGGTCGGGTGCGAGACCTGGGCCGTGCAGGCGGCGAGGCAGAGCGTGAGCAAAGCGGCGGGGATGGGCTTCATTCGCGCCTTCTTGCATCCGCCGCCACGGATCGCAACTTTGGCCCCATGAAACGCGCCGCCGCCGCCCTTGCCGCCATCCTACTCCTCGCCGCCTGCAATTCGTCGCGGCCGCCCTGGGCGGACGGCCGGATGGTGACCGAGGAGCGGCGCGATACCGGAGAGGAGCAGGATCTCTCCCGGTTCGAGGCCCGGCTGCTCGACCTCCACAATCGCGAGCGGTCGGCGACCGGGGCCCGGCCCCTGGTCTGGGATCGAAGCCTAGCCTCGGCCTCCGCCACCTACGGCCCGGCGCTGGCCCGGCTCGACAAGCTCGCCCACAGCCCGGCCAATTCGCGCCGGGGGCAGGGCGAGAATCTGTGGATGGGCACCCGCGACGCCTATGAGCTCGAAGAGATGGCGGGAAGCTGGGCCGCGGAGAAGGGCCTGTTCCGCCCCGGCTTCTTCCCGCAGGTGAGCCGGAGCGGCAACTGGAGCGACGTCGCCCATTACACGCAGGTGATCTGGAAGGGCACCACCCGGGTCGGTTGCGCCGTCCACAAGACCCGCAAATGGGATTTCCTCATCTGCCGCTACTCGCCGCACGGCAACGTCGTGGGGCAGAGGGTGCCATAACGGGCGCGGGACCATCGCATTCCCGTCATGCTGAACTTGTTTCAGCATCCAGGGTCGAACCGCCTCGCGGGTGGAGGACTGGACCCTGAAACAAGTTCAGGGTGACGATGAGGGGCGGACTTTCCACCTTGTCCGCTACCGCCAAATGGTTTCAACGTGCGCCCGCACAAGACAAGGGGGCGCTTCATGGACCTGTTCGCGCGCAAGGCGGTCGTCGCCGACGAGGATATGGCGCCGGAGCACCGGCTTCACCGGAGCCTGGGCTGGCCGCATCTGGTCGCGCTCGGGGTCGGCGCCATCGTCGGAGCCGGAATCCTCGCCTTGATCGGGGTCGGCGCGGCGAAGGCCGGGCCGTCGGTCCTCCTATCGTTCGCAATCGCCGGAATCATCTGCGCTGCGGCGGCTCTGGCTTATGCCGAAATGGCGACGATGATCCCGACCTCGGGAAGCGCCTACACCTATACCTATGTCGTGATCGGCGAGCTCCTGGCCTGGATCATCGGCTGGAGCCTGATCCTCGAATATTCCCTGGTGGTCAGCGCGGTTGCCGTGAGCTGGTCCGAATTCGCCGTGCCGCTTCTGAACGAGATCGTGAGCCTCCCGGCCGCGCTGGCCGCCGGGCCTCATGGCGGCGGGATCGTCAACCTGCCGGCCGTCTTCATCGTCAGCGTGGTCGCCGCCCTGCTGATCGCCGGAACGCGCGAGAGCGCCTCGCTGAACGCGGCCCTGGTCGTGCTCAAGATCGTCGCCTTGATCGTCTTCGTCGCGGTGACACTTCCCTATTTCAACCCGGCCAATCTGGAGCCGTTCATGCCTTACGGCTTCGCCAAGTCCGGAGCGCCGGGAAGCGAGGTCGGAGTCATGGCCGCGGCGGCGATCATCTTCTTCGCCTTCTACGGCTTCGACGCCATCGCCACCGCCGCCGAGGAGGCGAAGGATCCCGGCCGGGATCTCGCCATCGGGATCGTCGGATCGATGCTGATCTGCGTCGTCATCTACATAGCCGTGGCGGCGGCGGCCATCGGCGCCGTCTCCTACACCGTGTTCGCGAACAGCGGGGAGGCGCTGGCGCTGATCCTGCGCGAGCTCGGCCATCCCTGGACCGCCCGCTTCGTCGCGGCCACGGCGGTGATCGCGCTTCCGACGGTGATCCTCGCCTTCTTCTACGGCCAGAGCCGGATCTTCTTCGTCATGGCCCGCGACGGGCTTCTCCCGCCCGGCCTGGCGCGAGTCTCGGGCCGGGGCTCGCCGGTCCGGATCACTCTCTTCACCGCGATCGTCGTCGGGACGCTCGCCGGCCTCGTGCCGCTCGATGAGCTTGCAGCGCTCGCCAATGCCGGCACCCTCGTCGCCTTCATCGCCGTCTGCGCCTGCATGCTGATCATGCGCCGCAGGGAGCCCAACCTGCCGCGCAAGTTCCGCACCCCCTTTCCCTGGGTAGTGGGAATCTTCGGAATCCTCGGTTGCGCCTATCTCTTCTACAGTCTGCCGCGCACCACCCAGGTCTACTTCCTGTGCGCCCATGTCGTCGGGCTGGTCATCTATTTCGCTTACGGGGCGCGCAGGAGCGTGGCCAGCCGCGCATAGCCGTCATTGCGAGGAGCGAAGCGACGAAGCAATCCAGCGAGTTGTCGGGGGGGCTCTGGATTGCTTCGCTTCGCTCGCAATGACGACTAGGCTGGGTGGAACGCCCCGCCGGCCTCGTCGAGCACATGCAGCACTCCGTCCGAAATGGCGAAATAGGCGCCGTGCAG
>DASQZF010000085.1:0-15395 GCA_035638835.1 Allosphingosinicella sp.
CGGGCAAATAGCCCCTCCCCTTCAGGGGAGGGGTTGGGGTGGGGAATGTCAGAGGGTAGACGCGGACCCTGGAATTCACAAAACAGCCCCCACCCCAACCCCTCCCCTGAAGGGGAGGGGCTTTGGAGAAGCAGATGAAAACGCTGAAGCTGCTCAACTACGCCCAGGATCGCTGGTACGGCGCCGACAGCGGCCTCGCCCAGGTGGAAAGCGCGGTCACCGGCGAGTTGGTCGCCGAGACCGGAAGCCACGGGCTCGATTTCAAGGCGATGCTCGACCATGCCCGCCAAATCGGCGGCCCGGCGCTTCGACGACTCACCTTCCACGAGCGCGCCCATATGCTGAAGGCGCTCGCCAACGCCATCATGGCGCGCAAGGAGGAGCTTTACGAACTCAACTTCGAGACCGGAGCCACCCGAACCGACGGCTGGATCGACATCGAGGGCGGAGCGGGCACCCTCTACTCCTTCTCCTCCAAGGGGCGGCGCGAGCTCCCCAACGGGCGGATCCTGATCGACGGCCAGACCGAGCCTTTGTCGAAGGGCGGCACCTTCGTCGGCCAGCACGTCTACACCTCGCTCCAAGGCGTCGCGGTCCACATCAACGCGTTCAACTTCCCGGTCTGGGGAATGCTCGAGAAGCTGGGCCCGACCTTGCTCGCCGGGGTGCCCGCCATCGTCAAGCCGGCCTCCGCCACCGGCTACCTGGCCGAGGCGGCGTTCAGGATCATGATCGAGGCGCAGATCCTTCCGCCCGGGGCTCTGCAGCTGGTGATGGGCGGGGTGGGCGACCTGCTCGACCATCTGACCCTGCAGGACGTGGTCAGCTTCACCGGCTCCGCCCAGACCGCGATGAAGCTCCAGACCCATCCGGTCATGGCTCGCGAGAGCGTCCGCTTCATCGCCGAGCGCGACAGCCTGAACGCCTCGATCCTCGGGCCCGACGCCGCTCCGGGCACCGCGGAATTCGACCTCTTCGTCAAGGAGATCGCTCGCGAGATGACGGTCAAGGCCGGGCAGAAATGCACCGCCATCCGCCGCGCCATGGCGCCCGCCGAGCATCTCGACGCGGTCCAGGCGGCGCTGATCGAGCGGCTCGGCAGGGCCAGGATCGGCGATCCGCGCGACGAAGGGGTCACGATGGGGGCGCTGGCCAGCCGCTCTCAGCTCCGCTCGGTTCGAGAGGCGGTGGCCGAGCTCGCCAAGTCTGCCCGGATCGTCTCGGGCGATCCGGAGCTTTCCCCGGTCGAAGGCAACGGGTCCTTCATCTCGCCGATCCTGCTGCGCGCCGACGACCCCTGGGGATCTCCCGCCGTTCACGACGTCGAGGCCTTCGGACCCGTCTCCACGATCATGCCCTATCGCGACCTCGACGATGCGATCGCGCTCGCCAATCGCGGCATGGGCAGCCTCGCTCTGTCGCTCTTCACCTTCGATCCGCAAGCGGCCGAGGCATTCGTGCTAGGCGCCGGCGCCTGGCACGGCCGGATGGTCATAGTCGATCGGACCAGCGCGAAGGAATCGACCGGCCACGGCTCCCCCCTCCCCGTCCTCGTCCATGGCGGCCCGGGGCGGGCCGGCGGCGGCGAGGAGATGGGCGGGATCCGAGGAGTCGCCCACTACATGCAGAGGACGGCGCTCCAGGGCTCGCCGGCGGTGCTGTCGAGCGTGGTGAAGCAGTGGCTTCCCGGCGCGGCCAAGCCCGAGGGCGATCGCCATCCGTTCCGCAAGCGGATCTCCGAGCTCGAAATCGGCTACACGCTCAAGACCGGCTCCCGAACCGTCACCCTGGACGACATCGAGCATTTCGCGGCGTTCACCGGCGACAATTTCTACGCCCATATGGACGAGGAAGCGGCCAAAGCGAATCCGATCTTCGACGGCCGGGTCGCCCACGGCTACCTCATCCTCAGCTTCGCCGCGGGGCTGTTCGTCGATCCCGATCCGGGGCCGGTGCTCGCCAATACCGGCCTCGAAGGCCTTCGATTCCAGACCCCGCTCTATCCCGGCGATTCGATGCGGGTCGAGCTCACCGTCAAATCGAAGAGCGTCCGCAACGAGGAGATGGGCGAGGTGCGCTGGGCCGTCTATGTCTTCAACCAGAAGGACGAGGTGGTCGCTTCCTACGACCTCCTCACGATGAACACGCCATGATGAAACGCCCCCTTCCTTTGCTCCTCCTCGCCGTCCCCGCCTGCGGCGCCACCGTCCCCGCCGAGCCTCCGGTCGATGGCTATCGGATCGTGAAGGAATATCCGCACGACCCGGCCGCCTTCACCCAGGGCCTCGTCTATCTCGACGGCAAGCTCTTCGAGAGCACGGGCCTGAACCGCCAGTCGACGGTGCGCGAGGTCCGGCTCGAGGACGGCAAGGTGCTCCGCTCGATCTCCATCCCGCCGCAATATTTCGGCGAGGGCCTGGTAAACTGGGGCCCCGACCTCATCAGCCTGACCTGGCAGGACGGCCTGGGCTTCCGCTGGAACCGCTCCGACTTCAGGCCCAAGGGCAGCTTTCGCTATTCCGGCGAGGGCTGGGGCCTGACCCAGGACGGCCGCCACATCATCATGAGCGACGGCACCAGCAACCTGCGCTTCTTCGACCCGAAGACGATGCAGGAGAAGAAGAAGGTGGCCGTCACCTTCAAGGGCCAGCCGGTCGAGCGGCTGAACGAGCTCGAATATGTGAGGGGCGAGGTCTTCGCCAACATCTGGATGGGCCGCCGGATCGCCCGGATCGACCCGAAGAGCGGAGCCGTGAAGGGCTGGATCGACCTGACCCGGCTCGCCATCGAGAACGCCAACGGCGATCCCGACGCGGTGCTGAACGGGATCGCCTACGATTCCAAGGGCGACCGCCTGTTCGTCACCGGCAAGAACTGGGCGAAGCTCTTCGAGATCGACGTCGTGCCGATGGCGAAAGCCGGGAACTAGAGCGTGATGGCTTTATGTTGAGTTGCTCCGTCATTGCGAGCGAAGCGAAGCAATCCAGTCGCTTCGGAGGCCCTCTGGATTGCCGCGTCGCTTCGCTCCTCGCAATGACGGACCAATCAAAGACGATCATGCTATAGGGTCCCCAAGGCGCAATGACGGCTATTTCGCCCGATACGCCCCCACCCCCTCGCCGAGATGCGGGTTGTTCTCCTCCCGAAGCCGGGCCGCTTCGTCGTCGTAGAGGAAGGGGAGGAAAGCGTAGCGAGTGCCCCGGGTCACCGGCGTCGCTTCGTGGAGGAGCGAGCAGGAGAAGACCACCGCCCCCCCGGTCGGCGCCCGGTAGGTCCGAGCGCCGAATTCCGGGAATCGAAGGTCTCCTCCGTCATAGCCGCCGGCATTGAGGTTGATCGTCACCGCGAACCGGCGATGCGCCGTGCCCTTCGTCGTATTGTCCCGGTGCGGACGGAAATGGCCCTCGCCCGCCGGATAGGCTCCGACGATGTAGCGCTCCATCCGGGTCGCCTGGAACTGGAAGCTCCGCTTCACCATCGGAACCAGCCGGGCGTGTATCCGGGCCCGGAGGATCCCGCACAATGTCTCGTCCGACACCTCCCGGTCGCGGCGCATCTTGTGGCTCGGATCGGTGATCAGGACGGTCTTGCCGTCCACCTCGCGCATGAAGCCCGAAGGCTCGCCCCCCGTCTCGCGGTGATGCGCGATCAGCCGCTCGCAAAGCGCCGTCTCGAGGATGTTGGGCGCCATCAGCACCGGCGCCCAATCGGGCAGCGGCATGTGGGCCATGGCCTTCGCGAGCGCCCCGACGGCCGCCTCGCCGGCCTCGATCGGAAAGGCGCCGACCGCGCGGAGCATCGGATCGACCAGGAGCCAGTGAGGCCGCCCGGAAGCCCCCGCCTCGCCCCCCTCTTCCTCGGATGCCGAGGCTCCGAACAGGTCGGCGAGCCGCCGGTCGCGGTCGAGGAAGAAGCGGATCCCGGGAAGCCTCTGGGCGACCCGCCCGGCCGCTTCGTCCTCGGGGTCCGAAGTCACTCCGAAGAAGCAGGCGCCCCTGTCGTCGAACAATGCGCGGTGGCGCTCGACGCAGGCCAGGGCCCCGGCGGCCGCCGCGTCGCCCGCGCGGCCGAAGAACAGGATCAGGATGTAGCGCCCGGCGGTCGTGTCGAAGACGTAATTGTCGCTCCCGCCGATCGCCTTCGCCCGGAACCAGGGCACGGCCTCGCCCGGCGACAGGGGACGCGGACGGGGCGGCGGGGGTTGCGGGTCCATGGGGCGCTTATGCCCTCTCATTCCCCTCCCTGAAAGGGAGGGGTTGGGGGTGGGTCCGCCGAAGGCGGCCGAAACCCGGAAGCTGCAATGCTCGCTCCGCTCGCACCCACCCCCATCCCCTCCCTTCCAGGGAGGGGAGTCACCGCAACGCCGAATAGATCAACGTCTTCAACTGCCGCCGGATCGGATAGGTCGAGGACGGCATGAGCTGGGTCATGAAGATCATGTGCAGCCGCTCCACCGGATCGACGAAGAAGGCGGTCGAGAACATCCCGCCCCAGTAATATTCGCCCTTCGAGCCCGGAAGCATCGTCCTGGCCGGATCCAGGTTCACCCCGAATCCGAGCCCGAATCCCTGGCCGGCATTGACCGCCTCGCTGAACAGCGACCGGCTCATCTCGGTAAGGTCCGCACCGCCCGGAAGGTGGTTCGCGGTCATCAGCTCGAGCGTCTTGCGCCCGATCAGCGGATGGCCCCCGCCGAGCAGCATCGCGCAGAAACGATGATAATCCGCGATCGTCGAGACCAGCCCGGCGCCGCCGGCGAGGAGTCTGGGCGGCCTGCTCCAGACGCTGTCCTCCGCGTGATCGTAAAGCACCGCCCCCTTGCCCGGACGGAACGCCCAGCAATCCCCGAGCCGGTGGACCTTGTCGGCCGGAACGTGGAAGCCGGTGTCGGTCATCCCGAGCGGCCCGAAGATCCGCTCCTCGAAGAACCGGTCGAGCTTGATCCCGGACACCCGCTCGACGACGAGCCCGAGCACGTCGGTCGAAACCGAATAATTCCAGGCGCTTCCGGGCGAGAATTCGAGCGGGATCTCCGCCAGCGCCGCGGCGAAGCCGTCGAGGTCGAGATCCCCGTGCCACCCCTCGATCTTCCTTGTCCGATAGGCGGAGTCGACGTTGGTCCGGTGCTGGAAGGAATAAGTGAGGCCCGAAGTGTGGCGGAGCAGGTCGATCATCATCATCGGCCGCTCGGGCGCCCTGGTCAGGAAGGGCGTCCCCCCTCCGCCGCCATTGTAGACGCCCATCCCCTTCCATTCCGGGATGATCGTCTCGACCGCCTGGTCGAGGGTCGCCCGCCCCTCCTCGACCAGCATCATGAACGCGATCGAGGTGATCGGCTTGGTCATCGAGGCGATCCGGAACAGCGAATCCTCGCCCATCGGCTCCCCGCTTGCCCTGGACTTTCCCGCCGTCGACAAGTGGACGACCTTGCCCTCGCGGGCGATCAGCAGCTGGGCCCCGGCGAGAAGCTCCGGAGCGAAATAATGCTCGTCCAGGAAAGCGTCGATCCGCTCCAGCCGCCCCGGATCGAACCCCGCCTCGGCCGCGTCCACCCTTTCCATCTACTTTCCTTCCTTAAATCCTCCCCGAGATTTCTCGGGGAGGGGGACCATGCGAAGCATGGTGGAGGGGTAGATGGCGCAGGCCTGTGCCGGTACCCCTCCACCACCCTTCGGGTGGTCCCCCTCCCCACGCGCTTTGCACGCGGGGAGGATTGAAGTCGGCGCCTACCGCTTGAGCCGGGGCCAAATCAACGGCATTGGTTCCTTCGAAGGAGAGCCGCATGATCCAAGGCTTCGAGCTTGATCCTGACTGGCCGCGGATGAGCCTCGCCGAGGTCGACGCGCTCCTCACCGCGCCCGGCTCGCGGCTGGAGATGGACGAGGCCCTCATCCGCGGGATCCCGACCCGGATCTGGAAGAACGCCCCGCCGAACCTGCCTTCCCTCGTCGGCCTCTCGCGCGCCCATGGCGACCGGATCGCGACGATCTTCGAAGCCGAGCGGGTTTCCTGGGAAGCGCAATATCGCTCCATCGTCGCTTTGGCCGCGGAGCTTGGCCGGCTCGGGATCGGCAGGGGCGACCGGGTGGCAATCGCGATGGCGAACCTTCCCGAATGGCCGGTCGCCTTCTTCGCGGCGACCTCGCTCGGGGCGATCGCGGTCCCGCTCAACGCCTGGTGGACCGGAGCCGAGCTCGAATACGGCCTCGCCGATTCGGGCTCGAAGCTGCTGATCGCCGACGCCTCGCGCTGGCGGCGGATCGAGCCCCATCGCTCCTCGCTCCCCGCCGTCGGCCATATCCTCGTCAGCCGCTCCGAAGAGCCCCTCGACGGCGCCGCTCGGCTGGAGGACGTGATCGGAGCGCCGGGCGACTGGAGCGGCCTCCCCGACGCCGGGCTTCCCCTGCTCCCGATCGCCCCCGACGACGAAGCCGCGATCCTCTATACGAGCGGAACCACCGGCCGGCCCAAGGGCGCCCTCCACACCCATCGCAACTTCACCACCAACATCCTCTCGGTCGGCTATTCGAACGCCCGGGCAGCGCTGCGCCGGGGCGAGGCCCCGCCCGAGCCCCAGCCCAAGACCGCGCTCATGGTCATCCCCCTCTTCCACTGCACCGCCTTGAGCGCGATGCTGATGGGAACGATGGTCGCCGGCCACACGCTCGTCTTCATGCGCAAATGGGATCCGCTGGAGGCGATGGCGATCATCGAGCGCGAGCGGGTCCAGCTCACCGGCGGGGTCCCGACCATCGCCTGGCAATTGCTCGAGCATCCCGAACGCTCCCGCTTCGACCTGACCAGCCTCGAGCAGATCAGCTACGGCGGAGCGCCGGCCGCGCCCGAGCTCGTCCGGAAGATCCGGGAGGAGTTCGGGGCGCTCCCCGGCAACGGCTGGGGGATGACCGAGACGACCGCGACCGTGACCAGCCATGTCGGCGAGGACTATCTCAACCGCCCCGACAGCGCCGGGCCGCCCGTCCCGATCTCCGACCTGAAGATCATGTCGCCCGACGGATCGGAAGTGCTTCCCGTCGGAGAGGTCGGTGAATTGTGGGCGCGCGGGCCGCAGATCGTGCATGGCTATTGGAACAACCCGGAGGCCAGCGCCGCCACCTTCGTCCATGGCTGGGTCCGCACCGGCGACCTCGCCCGGCTCGACGGGGAAGGCTTCCTCTACATCGTCGATCGGGCCAAGGACATGGTCATACGCGGTGGCGAGAACATCTATTCGATCGAGGTCGAGAACGTCCTGTTCGACCATCCCGCGGTCACCGACGCCGCCCTCATCGGCCTACCCCACCGCACCCTTGGCGAGGAGCCGGCGGCGGTGGTGCATCTGGCGCCCGGGGCGAGCGCGACGGAGGAGGAGCTCAAGACGTGGGTGCGAGCGCGGCTGGCCGTGTTCAAGACCCCCGTGCGGATAATCTTCCTCCCGCAGCCCCTGCCCAGGAACGCCAACGGCAAGATATTGAAGAGCGAGCTGAAGGCTTTGTTCGACTGACCTCCCCTCCCTGGAAGGGAGGGGTTGGGGGTGGGTAGGCGAGCGAAGCGAGACTTCCTTGGCTGAGTCGGAGTTTCGGCCGCCTTCGGCGGACCCACCCCTAACCCCTCCCTTGCAGGGAGGGGTCACTCTTCGCTCCACCCCTCCAGCACCTCGACGAACCGCGTAAGCCAGGCATTGGTCTGGTGCCCGTCCACCACCCGATGATCGATGGTCAGCGACACATAGGCCATCGGCCGGATCAGGATCGCATCCGTTCCCGCCACCTCGCGCACGACCACCCTCTTCTCGAGCTTGCCGACTCCCAGGATCGCCGATTGCGGCTGGTTGATGATGATCGGCGCCGCGAAGAGCGAGCCCGACACTCCGTGGTTGGAGATGGTGAAGGTGCCGCCCGAAACGTCGCGCCCGGTGAGCCGTTCGGCCCTCGCCTTCTCGATCAACGCGTCCAGGCCGGCGGCGATTCCCTTCAGCGAAAGGGTCTGGACGTTCCGAAGCACCGGAACGATCAGCCCCTTCTCGCCCAGCGCGGTTCCGACTCCGATGTTGATGTCGTCGAAAATCTCCAGCCGGTCCTCGTGCCAGCGGCTGTTGATCGCCGGAGCGACTTTCATCGCCTCGGTCGCAGCCGCGACGATGTAGGCGCTGTAGGTGAGCTTCACGCCCTTCTTCGCCCAGGCCGCCTTGTGCCGTTCCCGATGGGCGATGATCGCGCTGAAATCCGCCTCGAACATCGCCGTGACGTGAGGCGCCCGGGTGACCGAGGCGAGCATGTTCTCGGCGATCCTGAGCCGCATCCGGTCGTGCGGGACGCTGTGCGAGCGAATAAACGTCTTCCCGGCGGAGGCCGGGACCTCGGGGAGGCCCGCCGAGACTTCTCGACCCGGGATGACGGCGGGTTGCGCCGTGGTCCGAGGCCCCTCGCTCTCCACCTTCGTCGCCGCCTCGACGGCGCGGTCGACGTCGGCGCGGCTGATCCGCCCCCCGCGCCCGGTGCCCTCGATCCTGGAAGGGTCGATATCGTGCTGGACAAGGGCGCGGCGCACGGAGGGCGAAAGCCGCATTTCCACCCCAACCGTTCGGGCCGAGCTTGTCGAACCCCCTTCATTTTCAGATCCAGTCAAAAAAGAGGGCTTCGACAGGCTCAGCCCGAACGGCTTCTCTTCCTCTCCGCCGGGCTCGGCGGCCATTTCCTCCCCCTCCACCGCGATCCGCCCCAGCACGGCCCCGGGCACCGCCGCCGCATCGCTCTCCAGCAATATCTCCCGAAGCACCCCGGCGACCGGCGCCGGAACCTCAATCGCGACCTTGTCGGTCTCGAGCTCGACCAAGGGATCGTTGACCTCGACCCGGTCGCCGACCTTCTTGAGCCACGCGCGGACGACCGCCTGGGTGCCCTCCTGCTCCTCCGGGACGACGACGTCGATCATGGCGCTTCCCTCCCCGTCATTGCGAGCGAAGCGAAGCAATCCAGTTCAGCGGCTGTCTCAGGCGCCGCGCTGGATTGCCGCGTCGCTTCACTCCTCGCAATGACGGACTCCATCGTCAAAACCCCACCAATTCATCGATCTTCGCCTTGATCCGATCCACGCTGGGCACCGCCCAGTTCAGGAGCACCGGATTATGCGGGCTCGGGATGTCGGGCATCGTAACCCGGGCCACCGGAGCGTCGAGGTCGAGGAAGGCCTCGTCGGCGACCACAGCGGCGATCTCGGCGCCGAAGCCGCCCGTCCGCAGATCCTCGTGGACGATCAGGCAGCGCCGGGTCCGCCTCACGCTCTCCAGAACCGTCTCCCGGTCCCAGGGCATCAGGGTCCTGAGGTCGATGACGTCGGCCGAGACGTCCCGGGCCGCCTCCTCGCAGCGCGGCACCATCGCGCCCCAGGTGACGATGGTGATCGAGTCGCCCTGCCGCACCTTCCTGGCCCGGCCGAAGGGAAGCGCGTAGCCGTCGCCCGGATAGGGCCGCCGCGCCCAGCTGTCGTCGAGCATCGCGCGATGCTCGAAGAAGACGACCGGGTCGTTGCCCCGGAGCGCCGTCCGGAGCAGCCCGACCGCGTCCTCGGCGTTGGACGGCGCCGCCACCTGCCAGCCCGGATTATGGACGAAGGCCACTTCGTTGGTCTGGCTGTGCCAGGGATCGCCGCACTTGAAGAAGCCGCCGGGGATCCTGAGCACCATCGGCGCCGCGAAGCGGTTGGCGGTTCGCCAGCGCATCGTCCCGCAATCGTTGATCTGCTCGGTCGCGGGCTCGGCATATTTGCGGAACTGGATCTCGGGCACCGGCATCAGCCCGGCGATCGCCATCCCGACGGCGCGGCCGATGATCCCCTCCTCGTTCAGGCTGGTGTCGAAAACCCGGGCGGCCCCATATTTCTCCTGGAGCCCGAGGGTCACCGCATGGACTCCCCCCTTGGGCCCGATATCCTCGCCGAACAGGAGCACCCGCGGGTTGACCGCGAGCTCATGGTCGAGGGTTCGGCGGATCGCGGTCACCATGTTGATCCGCTGGCCCTCCGGCCTGGGATCCTCGTGGCCGTGCGGCGCGCGATAGCCGTGGGTCCATTGCCCGCCCATCTTCTGAATCTCGCCGTCGTAGAAGACATGGTCGAGCACCCGTTCCGGATCGGAGACCCCGCGCGCTTCCGCTTCCAGGCGCGCCGCTTCGACATCGGCCTGGGCCTTCGACTCGATCCCGTCCCACTCCTCCTCGCTGAGCAGTGCGCCGACGAGATGCGCCTTGAGCTTGGGCAGAGGGTCGCGGGTCCATTCCTCGCGGATCGTCTCCTCGCCCTTGTAGGTCTGGGTGTCCTGGAAGCTGTGGCCCTGGAGCCGCGGGACCTTGAGCCGGAGCAGGGCCGGCCCCTCCCCGGCCCGGACATGGTCGACCGCCCGCGCGATCAGCCCCGCCGCCTCGGCCGGATCGGTGCCGTCGCCGGCGAAGATGGCGAGGTTCGCGAAGCTCGCCAGGTTCCTGGCGATGTCCCCGCCCGGGGTCTGGAAGCTGGAGGGCACGGAGATTCCGAAGCCGTTATCCTCGACGTAGAAGAGCATCGGGAGCTTCTGGGTGGTGGCGATGGTCAAGGCCGACCAGAAGCCGCCGGTGGCGCAGGAAGCGTCGCCGCCGAGCACGACGGCGATCGCGCCGTCATAGCTCCGGTCGCCAAGCTCGGTCCGGTAATATTCGATCGCCTGCGCCCAGCCCGCGGTCGGCGTATATTGGGCGCCGACCCCGCCCGACATCGGAAGCGCCGGAGCCCCGTCCGGATTGGGATAGTTGAACACGACGCCGATATCCCGGCCGTCCGAATAGCCGCCCGCCCGGCCCATGCCCGAGCCGAGCGCGTCCTCGACCGGAACCCCGAGCGCGAGAAGCAGGGGCCTCGATCGATAATAGCCGCAGGTGGCGTCGCGGCGGTGGGTGAGCAGGCTCCCGAGCATCGCCTGGGCCATGTCGTGTCCGCGCGCGCTGAACTGGTAGAGCACCTTGCGCTCGGGGACGAGCCGTTCCTCCTCGAGCTTGTCCATCGCCCGGCTCAGCTGAACGACATAGGCGATATGTCGCCAATCATAGCCTTCCTGTGGCGAAGACTGGCGATTCCTCACCTTCTCTCCACTTTCAGCCATCCATCTTCTCCACCACCGCGGCGGCGAAGATATCGACATTCTCGTCCGACAGCCCGACCACGTTGAATCGCCCGCTGTCAGCCAGATAGATGCCTTTCTCTTCCCGGAGCTCCAGCACCTGGCTCTTCGTCAAAGGCAGCATCGAGAACATGCCGTTCTGGCCGTCAATATAGGCAAGCCGCTCATCATAAGCGGCAAGTTTAGCTCGCAAGCTTCTGATTCTAGAACACATTTCCTTCAGCTCTTCATTCCAGTCGGAACGGAGCTCCGGATCTTCGAGAACGAGATGGACGATCGCCGCGCCATGATCCGGCGGCATCGACCACATGGTCCGCGAAAGCTGGAGGAGGTTGCCGTAGACGATCCGGGCCGCCTTCGCGCTGGGCGCCTTGACGAACAGATTGCCGACCCGCTCGCGATAGACTCCGAAATTCTTGTCGCAGCTCTGCGCGACAAGCGCCTGTTCCGCCTTGTTAATCACGAGCCGCGTCCCGGCCGCGTCCGCTTCGAGTCCGTGGCCCAGTCCCTGATAGGCAAGGTCGACGAAGGGGATCAGGCCGCGCCGCCCGACGACGTCGGCCACCTCGGCCCACTGCCCCGCGGAAAGGTCCGCCCCGGTCGGGTTGTGGCAGCAGCCGTGAAGCAGGACGAGGTCGCCCGCGGGCGCTGCCTCCAGCGCCTCCATCATCTCGGCGAACAGGATCCGCCGGCTCGCCGGGTCGTAATAAGGATGCGCCACCGTCTCGACCCCGGCGACCTCGATGAGCGGGCCGTGATTGGGCCAGGTCGGCTGGCCGACGAGTATCCGGGCCTTCGGATTGGCCTTGGTCACAAGGTCGGCTCCGAGGCGAAGGGCTCCGCAGCCGCCCGGGGTCTGCAGGCCGACGATCCGCTCGTCGGCCCCGCCCGCCTCGCCGAAGACGATCGGACGGATCAGATCGGTGAACCGGGCGTCGCCCTGGGAGCCGAGATAGGCCTTGGTCTCCTGCCGCTCCCACAGGAGCCGCTCCGCCTTCTTCACGGCCCGGAGGATCGGGGTGCCCCCGGCGGAGTCCCGATAGACCCCGACTCCCACGTCGATCTTGTCCGGCCGCGGATCGGCCTCGCACAGCGCGATCAGCTGGAGAAGGGAATCCGATTTCTGCTCTTCGAGCCGGTCGAACAGCGGCGGCCCGTCGCTGAGCAGAGATGAATCGTCCATCCGCATCCCTTTCAAGTGGAGGCTGAACGCCTCTTAGGCCGTTTCGGTTCGGATTGCGTACCAGAGTCGAGAAGGCTCGGGATGGATTTGAAACAAATGTTCGACTAAAAGCCTATGAATGAAACAATCTGATCATCTCGACACGGTTGATCGTCGAATCGTCCGCGAGTTGCAGCGCGATGCGAGTCTCAGTCACGCGGCCCTGGCCGATCGGGTCGGCGCTTCGGCGGCCTCGGTCTGGCGGCGGGTTCGGGCTCTCGAGAAGGGCGGAGTGCTCGGCCGCACCGTCCGGATCGCAAGCCCGGAGGCGCTGGGCCGCTCGGTCAACGTGCTCTGCCAGGTGCGCATGGCTCGCCAGGCGGTCGAGGCGCGCGCCGATTTCGAGGATTTCATCCAGTCCCGCGAGGAGATCGTCGAATGCTACGCCATGTCCGGCGAGTGGGACTATCTCCTCCGGATCGCCGTCCGCGACGTCGCCGACTATGACCGCTTCATCATGCGCGGGGTGCTGGCGCATCCGAGCGTGGCCAATGCGGCAAGCAACTTCGCGCTGAGGCAGGTCAAATATACGACCGAGATTCCGGTTTAGCTCCATTTCGGCCCCAGTTCCGGATGTTGAAGCTCGGCCAGCACGGTAAAGCGGCGCGGTAGGGGGGCCACATGATCTTCGGGTTCATTGTTTCTTGGGTGGCGCTGGCATCGGCAACCCTTGTGCAAACCGCTTCCGGGCCGCGTGTCCCCAGCGGGAAATGGCACCTCAGTAACGCCCACTCGCAATGCATCGCGCTCCGCGATTACGGCACCGAAGACGGATCCCCCCGACTCATCCTCAAGGCGTCCCCGCTCGGTGAAGTGGTGCAGGTGGGAATCTTGCGGGATGCCGCGCGGATCGCGCCCGAGCAGCTGGATGCAACCATTGCCATCGGCGAGCGCCCTCCGCTCGGCACCAGCCTGATGATGTTCAGTCCAGCGGGGTCCAGGCAGCGCGTCTATCTTCTGAACATGCCTTCCACGGAGTTTGCCGCGGTCCGGCAGGCCAAGACACTGTCCCTGCACTCGGAAGGCTTGAATGAAACGCTCGCTCTCTCGCAGATGGAACCGCTCATGAAGGTGATGGACGAATGCGTCGCCAACCTCAGGCGCGAGTTCAACATTGCCGGGTCCGGCCCCGAGGCGACCGGGCTTCAGACCCGAGCCAGGGGCAATATCGTCAAGCTTTTCAGCTCTGACGACTATCCCGCCGTCGCATATCGCAGCGGACAGGGCGGCAGGGTCAAGTTCGCCCTGCTGATTCAGGAAGACGGTCGAGTGGCGGACTGCACGATCGTCGAGACGAGCGGCGTTCCTTCGCTCGACACCCAGGCCTGTGCGAAGCTGAAGGCCCGGGCGAAGTTCCAGCCGGCGCGCAGTGCTGACGGCAAGCCGGCCAAGGACTCGTTCATTGGGGCGATCGTCTGGCGCATGCCTTCCTAGCGAGATTCCCGGCGCACGAGCCTGCCGCTCAGGCGCAAGGCGACTCCGTCGGCCCAAGGGAACCCCTCCCCCTCCCGCGGATTGAATCGGCAACGAATCGATCCTCGGGAGCAAGCAAGCATGGCCGCACGCGCTTATTGGAAGGGTCAGATCAGGCTGGCCCTGGTCTCGATCCCGGTCGAGATCTTCTCAGCCACCAAGAGCGGTGCGAGCATCGCCTTCAACCAGATTCACGAGCCGACCGGCAAAAGGGTCAAATATGAGAAGGTGGTTCCGGGCGTGGGAGCGGTCGACCCGGAGGAGATCGTCAAGGGCTTCCAGTATGAGAAGGGCAGCTACGTGCTCCTCAACGACGAGGAGCTGGAGGGGGTGAAGCTGGAGAGCAAGAAGACTCTCGAGCTCACCCAGTTCGTCGATTACGACGATATCGACGTCCTCTATTACGAGAAGCCCTATTTCGTCGTGCCCGCCGACGATCTCGCCGAGGAGGCGTTCATCGTGCTCAGGGAGGCGCTGAAGCGGACCAAGAAGGTCGCGCTCGGCCAGCTCGCTCTGAGGGGCCGCGAATATCTGGTCAGCCTCAAGCCCTGCGGCCGAGGCATCGTGCTCGAGACCCTGCGCTATGCCGACGAGGTCAACAAGGCGCAGAATTATTTCCGCGACATCGCCGAGGCCAAGCCCGACGAGGAGCTGCTCGACCTCGCCGAGGCGCTGATCGAGCGCAAGAGCTCGCCCTTCGACCCGTCCAGATATCACGACCGCTATATCGAGGCGGTCGAGGCGCTGATCGAGCAGAAGCGCAAGGGAAAGACCATCCACACCGACGAGGAGGAAGCGCCGGCCCGCGGCTCCAACGTCATCGACCTGATGGCCGCCCTGAAGCGCTCGATCGAGAAGCCGGGCGCCGCGGCCGGCAAGGAGACGGGCGGAGCCGCGAAGAAAGCGCCCGCCAAGCCTGCGGCGTCCAAGCCGGCTGCGAAGAAGGCGCCCGCCAATGCGGCGCCGGCGCGGAAGCGGGCCTAATGTCCTTCCCATCGACAGATGGGGAGGGGGACCACCCGAAGGGTGGTGGAGGGGTAGCTGCCGTGAAGTCTGAGGTTCGCACGAGAACCGCAGGTGCCGGCGACTTCTACCGCTTCACCATGCTTCGCATGGTCCCCCTCCCCACCGCTTCGCGGCGGGGAGGATGAATGGCACTGCGCAAAAAATCCGCCGATCCGCTCGAGACCTACAAGCAGAAGCGCGATTTCGCGAAGACAGCCGAGCCGCCGGGTGAGGTCGCTCCGGCGCGGGGGCCGAACGCCCCTGCCCTCTTCATGGTCCAGAAGCACGACGCCAGTCGCCTCCATTACGATCTCCGGCTGGAGATGGACGGAGTGATGAAGAGCTGGGCGGTTCCCAAGGGACCGAGCCTCAACCCGGCGGACAGGCATCTCGCGGTCCGGACCGAGGACCATCCGATGGACTATGCCAGCTTCGAGGGCACCATCCCCAAGGGCGAATATGGCGGCGGCACGGTGATGCTGTGGGATCGCGGCACATGGTCGGTCATCAAGGGCAAGTCGAACAAGGATCTCGACGAGGGCCATC
>DASQZF010000086.1:0-2767 GCA_035638835.1 Allosphingosinicella sp.
CAACCCCTTCCGCCGGGTGCGGATCGGGATCGGGCATCCCGGCCACAAGGACCGGGTGACCGGCCACGTGCTGGGCAATTACGCCAAGGCCGAGCAGGACCCGCTCGCCGACATGCTTGGGGCGATCGCGGCCGAGGCCGAGTGGCTCGCCAGAGGCGATGACGCGCGCTTCATGAACGAGGTCGCGCGCCGGCTTCAGGATTAATTCGTGCCTGGCACCGATTTTCAGGATTAATTCGTGCCTGGCACCGATTTCTCGTGAGGCCGAAGGGGAAAGCGGAATGATGAAGCCGGTCGTGAGGGTGGACGGGACCCTGGCCTGCGCCGTCTCCGGGCGCCCGAGATTCGATCCGGCCAAGGCTGCGTGGAACGGCGGGATGCTTCTCGCCACCCTGCTGCTGGCGGCGCCGCTCTTCACCTGGGGCGCGTTCGTTCTGTTCCTTGCCACCACCTATGCCAGCCTGCTGGTCGGCCACAGCGTCGGAATGCACCGGATGATGATCCACCGCAGCTTCGACTGCCCGAAGCCGGTCGAGCGGCTGCTCGTCTATTCGGGCGTGCTGGTCGGGGTTGCGGGGCCGTTCGGAATCATCCGAATCCACGACATCCGGGACTGGGCGCAGCGCCAGCCGGCCTGCCACGATTTCTTCGCCCACCGGCGAGGTCTGGCCCTCGATCTGGCGTGGCAGCTCGCCTTCCGGTTCGAGTTCGCGAAACCGCCGGTCCTGACGATCGAGCCGCATTTCCGGAGCGATCCCTGGCACCGATTCTTCGAGAGGAGCTGGCGGCTCCACCAGCTGCCCCTGGCCGGCCTGTTCTATGTTTGCGGCGGCTGGCCGTGGGTGGTCTGGGGGATTTGCGCGCGGGTGATCGTGAGCAGCGCAGGACACTGGACGATCACCCACTTCTGCCACCGTCCGGGACGTGGGCGCTGGCACGTCGACGGAGCATCGGTGCAGGCCTCGAACCTGCCCGGGCTCGGCCTGCTGACCTATGGCGAATGCTGGCACAACAATCATCACGCCTTTCCGGAATCGGCCCGGATCGGACTGGAACGAGGCCAGGCGGACCCGGCATGGCGGCTGATCCGGATGCTCGAGCGTTGCGGCATCGCCTCCAACGTCGGGCGGCCCCGGCCCGGAACGAGCCGCGAGGATCTGGTCGAGCCCCGTGCCGCCGGCCCAGGCGGTCCGAACGGGGTGGCGCCTCGGCTGCGGGACTGACAGGCTGGGGCGATGCGCCGACTGATCTATCTCTGCCTCGGTTTCGCCTCGGTCGCGCTCGGCGCGGTCGGGATAGTCCTGCCGCTGCTTCCGACCGTGCCGTTCATGCTGCTCGCGGCCTTCTTCTTCGCTCGGAGCTCGCCCCGGCTCGAGGCGTGGATCGTCGAGCATCCCCGGTTCGGACCGCACGTCCGGGCCTGGCGAGAGCGCGGGGCGATCAGCCCCGCGGGCAAGCGCGCCGCCCTCGCAGCCTTCGCGTTCAGCGCGGTGCTCGGACTGGTGCTTCTGCCCTTCCCCTGGCTGCTGGTGCCGGCCGCCGCCGGGCTCGCCGGTGGAAGCTGGATCGCGACGAGGCCGGAGGGGTGAGTCGGATCCTCCCCGACATTTGTCGGGGATGGGACCTTTGCGTAACTCGCCGGCCGCTAGCCCCTCCCCTTCAGGGGAGGGGTTGGGGTGGGGGCTGTCCGTTCGCTGCACCGGCGTCGGCAACCATTCTCGCCCACATTCCCCACCCCAACCCCTCCCCTGAAGGGGAGGGGCTTTACCTCCGCGCCCTTCGCAACGGTTATGCAAAGGTCCCCCTCCCCTGCGAATGCAGGCGAGAACTTCGGGCCGCGCGCGGGCCCGTTCCTGCATCTTGCGCGATGTGGAACTCCAGCGCATAATCCGGGCATGAAGACGCTAGCTCTCGCGGCGCTTTTCGCCGCCGCCGCCACGGCTGCCCCGGCACTCGCGATTCCGCTTCAGGCGCTCAGCGAGGCGGATGTCGGAGCCGATGCCCTCCGCAAGGCCGCCTGCTACGCCCATGACGGGCCGGCGGTCCTCCTCCTCGCCACCAAGAAGAACGCGATCGTCAACGACGAGGGCGACCTTCGGCTGCTCCGCCGGCTCGGCGGCCGCGGTCTTCCGGACGACGGAGCGCGCTACGGCGGGTCGGGCTTCGAGATCCGTATCTCGCCGGTGCCGGAGACGGCCGGACGTCGCGATCCGAGCGGGCGGAGGACCCAGCCCGCGAAGATCCGGATCGTCAGGGGCAAGAGCGCCGAGGATTTCAGCGCCCGCTGGAGCTGCGGGGCGGTCTGAGGCGCCCGAACCGCTCGCGGACCGGGCGGACATCGGCTAACCCGCCTCGATGCCCAGCCGCACTCTCTTCGCCACGCGTTTCTACGAAGGCTCGATCCCGGCCCCGGACCTCGTCGCCGAGCTCGAGCAGGCCTGCCTCGCTTTTGCGCGGGAGGACGGCGCCGGGCGGCGCTGGTCGCGCGAGCACGGCTATCGCGGCTATACGTCCTACGCCTCGCTCAACGATCTTCCGACCCGGGATCCGAGCTTCGCCGAGCTGGTCCGCCACCTCAACCGGCATGTCGCGGCCTTCGCGTCCGACTGCGCGCTGGATCTGGGCGGGCGGCGGCTCAGGCTCGACAGCCTGTGGGTCAACGTCCTGAAGGGCGGCGGCGGGCATTCGGGCCACCTTCACCCCCACAGTGTGGTGTCCGGGACCGTTTATGTAGCGGTGCCGCCGGGATCGGGCGCACTCAAGCTGG
>DASQZF010000087.1:0-11781 GCA_035638835.1 Allosphingosinicella sp.
CAGGAGGCGGTCGGCAAAATGTACGCGACTTTGAACCGTATGGAGTCGCAACCGGTTACGCTGAACGAAAGAGCAGCGAGAATGAATGATGGCCTTCAGACTTGGCTCACGGCCCGCGCTGAAGCTCGCGAAGGGAAGAACGGATGAAAGTACTCGTCCCCGTCAAGCGCGTGCTTGACTACAACGTGAAGCCCCGGGTGAAGGCCGACGGCACGGGCGTCGATCTCGCCAACGTCAAGATGAGCATGAACCCCTTCGACGAGATCGCGGTCGAGGAGGCGATCCGGCTCAAGGAGAAGGGCGTCGCGACGGAGATCGTCGCGGTCTCGATCGGGCCGGCCAAGGCCCAGGAGACCCTGAGGACCGCGCTGGCCATGGGCGCCGACCGGGCGATCCTGGTGACCACCGACCCTGAAGTGAATGGGGGGGAGATCGAGCCGCTTGGCGTCGCAAAGATCCTCGCGAAGATCGCCGAGGAGGAGCAGCCGGGGATGGTGATCCTCGGCAAGCAGGCGATCGACGACGACGCAAACCAGACCGGCCAGATGCTCGCGGCGCTGCTCGGCTGGGCCCAGGGCACCTTCGCCTCCAAGGTCGAGGTCGAAGGCGAAAGCGTCAGCGTCACCCGCGAGGTCGACGGCGGGCTCGAGACGCTGAGGCTGAAGCTTCCGGCGATCGTCACCACCGATCTTCGGCTCAACGAGCCGCGCTACGCCTCGCTTCCCAACATCATGAAGGCCAAGTCGAAGCCGCTCGCCCAGAAGACTCCCGCGGACTATGGAGTCGACACCACGCCCCGGCTGACCACGCTGGGCGTCCGCGAGCCTTCGAAGCGCGAGGCGGGGGTGAAAGTGCAATCGGTGGACGAGCTGATCGACCGCCTCCGGACCGTGGGAGTGATTTGATGAAGACGCTCGTTCTCGTCGAGCATGAAGGCGGCCGGCTGAAGGACGCCACCCTTTCCGCCGTCGCCGCCGCCTCCAAGCTGGGCGAGGTCCATCTCCTCGTCGCCGGCGAGGGCGTCGGGGGGGTCGCCGAGGCCGCGGCGAAGATCGCCGGGGTCGGCAAGGTCCATGTCGCCGACGGACCCGCCTTCGCGCACCAGCTGGCGGAGGATGTCGCTCCGCTCGCGGCGGAGCTGATGCAGGGCCACGACGCCTTCGTCGCCGCTTCGACCACCACCGGCAAGAACGTCGCTCCGCGGGTCGCGGCCCTGCTCGACGTCATGCAGATTTCCGACGTCATCGCCATCGAGGGCGAGGACACCTTCCAGCGGCCCATCTATGCGGGCAACGCCATCGCCACGGTGAAGTCGGCCGACTCAAAGAAGGTCCTGACCGTTCGCGGCACGGCCTTCGAGAAGGCGGCGGCCGAGGGCGGGAGCGGGCAGATCGAGGCGGTGTCCGGCGGGGGGGAATCCGGCCTGTCGAGCTTCGTCGGCGCCGAGATCGCGGCAAGCGAGCGGCCGGAGCTGACCAGCGCCAAGATCATCGTCTCGGGCGGCCGGGCGCTCGGATCGTCCGAGCAGTTCCATGCGCTGATCGACCCGCTCGCCGACAAGCTCGGAGCCGGAGTCGGCGCCAGCCGGGCGGCGGTCGACGCGGGCTATGCGCCCAACGACTATCAGGTCGGCCAGACCGGCAAGATCGTCGCCCCCGAAGTCTATTTCGCCATCGGAATCTCCGGCGCCATCCAGCACCTCGCGGGAATGAAGGATTCGAAGCTTATCGTCGCGATCAACAAGGACGAGGACGCCCCGATCTTCCAGGTCGCGGACCTCGGGCTGGTGGGGGACCTGTTCAAGCTGGTGCCGGAGCTGACCGAGAAGCTTTGATGTTCCTCCCCTCCCTGGAAGGGAGGGGCCGGGGGTGGGTAGGCGAGCGCAGCGAGACTTCTTCGCCGAGTCGGAATTTTTCGCTGAGTCGGGGTTTCGGCCGCCTTCGGCGGACCCACCCCTTACCCCTCCCTTCCAGGGAGGGGAATATCAGTCGAACCCGCTCAGGAACGCGGCGACGTTCTCGCCCAATTCGTCGACAGCATACCCCCCCTCCATGACCACCAGGGTCGGAAGGCCCAGCGAGGCGATCCGGCGCGCCACCGGGGCGTAGTCGCCGGTCTCCAGGGCGAAGGCGCAGATCGGATCGCCGGCGAAGGTATCGGCGCCGAACGAGCAGATCAGCAGGTCCGCGCCGAAGCGGGCGATCGACTCCAGGATCCGGTCGAGCGCGGCTTCATAGTCCCGCCTCGCAGTGCCTCTCGGCAGCGGCAGGTTGAGGGTCGCGCCCTCCCCTTCGCCGATCCCGCGCTCGTCGCAATGGCCCCAGAAGAAGGGAAAATCCGTCTTCGGATCGGCGTGGATCGAGGCGAAGAAGACGTCGCCGCGCTCCAGGAAGATATCCTGGGTGCCGTTGCCGTGGTGATAATCCACGTCGAGGATCGCGACCCGGCCGACGCCGCCCGCCCGGGCCGCCTCGGCGGCGATCGCGGCGTTGTTCAGGTAGCAATAGCCGCCCATGTAATCGGCGCCGGCATGGTGGCCCGGCGGGCGGCAGAGCGCGAAGGCGGAGCGGTCTCCCGAGCGCACCGCTTCGAGCCCGGACAGCGCGGTCTGGGCCGCCCAATAGGCGCTTTCCCAAGTGCCCTCGGCGATCGGAGTCGAGGCGTCCATGCTGAACCGGCCGAGCCTGGCGTCGATCCGGTCGAGGTCGAGCGGACGACGGCCGACCACCGGCCAGACATAGCCCGAAGCGTCTCCGGGCCGGCCGGCCGCCTTCCAGTCGGCGAATGCCGATTTGAGGAAATCGAGATAGGCGCGGGGGTGGACCCGAAGCAGCGGCGCTTCGCCGCGATCCGCGACCTTATGGGTCGCTCCGAGCGCGACAAGCATCGACTCGACCCGTCCGCAATGCTCGGCATAAGGGGTGAAGCCGCCATTGTGCAGCTCCTGCGCCGGAGCGTGAAGCCGCTGCCGTTCGTCCCAGAAGATGCGCATCATTCCCCCACCGTCATTGCGAGGAGCCCTTCGACGCCGCCTGCGGCGTCGCTCAGGATGAACTGCCGCTTTGCGGCAGCGACGAAGCAATCCAGCTTCCGGCTTCCGCGCCACTGGATTGCTTCGCTTCGCTCGCAATGACGATGATTGGTCATTGTGCCTCCAAATCCCTCGGCAAAGTCGGCTCCGACAGCAGCTTCTCCATCCTCGCCCAGCGTATGGCCGAGCCGGGGCCGGCCCGCTCCACGGCGGCCCGGACCATGTCGAGGCCAAGGCCGTAATTGATCACGTAGGAGCGATACTGGTCGATGAAGTCCACCGACTTTTCGGCGCGCTGCTTCGAGAAGAGCTGGTATTTGCGGACCAGCTCCACCGCCCTCGCCCGATCGATCCGCCCGTCGAGATAATCGGCGGCGATAGTGAAGCGGGCCCCGGCCAGGCCCTGGGTCGCGCGCTGGAGGTCGAGATACTGGGGAGCGCTCGAGGCCGGCAGTCCGGCGAGCGGGTACAGGACCCTGGTCTCGAAGGCGACCTGCTCGTCCCCCGGGAAGGCAAGCTCGATCCCGTAATTGGCCGATCCTTCGGCGATGAAGCTCTGCGGGGAATAAAGCGGGTAGAGGGTGAACTCGACCCAGTCGCGATCCTTGGCAAGCTTCTCCTCGAGCAGCAAGTTGTAGACGTGGTGGCCGGGATAGCCCTCATGGCAGCCGAGATCGACGGCTCGGCCGATCCTGACCGAGATGTCGGTGTTGATCTGGATGAGGCTGTTGGAATCGCCCTTGTACCAATTGTAGCCGCCCCAGCTCTTGCCGGTTACGAGCTCGAGTGAGAATCGCTCCTTCGCCGGAAGCGGGATATGCTGGACCGTCCGGCGGCGGCATTCGGCGATCGCCGAGCGCATCACCGAGTCCAGCCGGTCCCCGGGAATCGTGAACCGCTCCTGGAAGGCGTCGACCCGGTCGGAGAGAGGACCCTTGCCCGGGACCAGTCGCTCGATCCGGGCCAGGATCGGGTCGTAGGCCGAGAGCGGCTTCAGATCCGGCCTGACTCCGAACAATCGCTCGGCTTCGTCGGCGAAGGCGAACTTGGCGCCCTGCATCATGGCGAGGCGCGTGGACGCGGCCTTGAGCTGCGCGAGCAGGAAGTTGCGCCGGCGCCTTTCCATCGGGTCGAGTCGGCCGTCGGCGATGCTGTTGAGCCGCACCGTCAGGACCGCGGCTCGCTGGGTGAGCGCCGCCGGGGTCGCGGGGGCAAGCTTCGCCTCGGCCCGCCATTCGGCCGGGCCGTAATAAGCGTCGATATAGCCTTCCTCCTTCTCACCGATGGCGAGCTGGAGCTTCACATAGTCGCGAGCGATCGAGTCGAGGCTGTCGCGGGCGGGCCCGGCGGAAACGCAGCCGGCGAGCACGAATGCCGCAAAGGGAAACAGCCACTTCATATCCTGCGCTCCTCAATCCGTTCGACGTCGCCGTCGCCGCCGATCTCGCGATCCTGCTCCGCTTCCTCGATGCCATGGTCCGGCGCGGGCCGGGCGAATCGCAGGATCAGGAAACCCGTTATCGCCGAGGCGAGCGAGCCGAGCAGTACTCCGATCTTCGCCTCCTCGATCAGCTCCGCATTTCCGGGAAAGGCGAGCGCTCCGATGAACAGGCTCATCGTGAAGCCGATCCCGCACAAGGCCGCGACCGCGTAGATCTGGACCCAGGTCGCCCCTCGCAGCTTTCGGGCTACCCCGAACCTCGCGCACAGCCAGACGGCGCCGAAGATTCCGATCTGCTTTCCGAAGAACAGCCCGGCCGCGATTCCCAGCGGGAGCGGCGCCAGGACTTCGTCGATTCCGATTCCGCCAAGGTCGACCCCGGCATTGGCGAAGCCGAAGATGGGAAGGATGACGAAGGCCACCCAGGGCGCGATCGAATGCTCGAGCCGGTGGAGCGGCGATTCGGGGGAATCGGGAGTGCCGGGGGTGCGGACGACCGGGATCGTCATCGCCGCGAGGACGCCCGCAACGGTGGCATGGACGCCCGACAGCAGGACCGCATACCAGAGCGCCGCCGCTGCGATGAGATAGGGCCACAGCTTCAGGACGCCGGCCTTGTTCAGGACGTACATCCCGGCCAGCAGCGCCGCCGCGGCTCCTAGCGCGAGCGTGTCGAGCGAATCGGTGTAGGCGACAGCGATGATCGCCACCGCGCCCATGTCGTCGGCGATCGCGACGGTGGTGAGGAACAGCTTCAGCGAGGTGGGCGCTCGGCTTCCCAGCAAGGCGAGCACTCCGATCGCGAAGGCGATGTCGGTCGCGGCCGGGATCGCCCAGCCTCGGACGAGCGCCGGATCGCCGGCCGCAAGCCATAGATAGATCAGGGCCGGCGCCACCATGCCCACCGCCGCGGCGATCACCGGCAGGCGCCTTTGGTCCCAGGTCGAAAGCCGGCCGTCGACCAGCTCGCGCTTTATCTCCAGCCCGACGAGCAAAAAGAACACCGCCATCAGCAGGTCGTTGATCCACAGATGGGCGCTCATCGGCCCGATCTTCTCGGTAAGGACGGGCCCGGCCGGCGCGTGGAGAAGATCGTGGTAGAAATGGCCGAGCGGCGAATTGGCGACGACGAGGGCGAGCGCCGCCGCGCCCATCAGCATCAGGCCCCCGGCCGCCTCGCTGTCGAGGAAGTCCCGAAGCGCGGAGCGCGGTCGTGCCACAGGTTCGGCCATTGCCGGGCCTTAGCCGCCCGGCGCGCGCAAAGGGAAGGCATAGGGCAAGAGCGGCCGGGCTAGACGCTGGATTGCTTCGCTTCGCTCGCAATGACGGAAGCGGGCATTCGCTACCCGCAGCTGTGCCCACGCCAGTAGCGGTCCCATTTCGCGACCGTGCCGCTGGCCACCATCGCGCAGCTGAGATCGCCGTCCGTTGGCGACGTGCACCAGGCCGCGGTGCGGCCCCCGTTGGCCGAGCCTTCGGAACGGCACCGAAGAGCCGGCCCCTCGATGAGCAGATGCCCGGTCGAGGCTCTTCCGGTCGTCCGCCCGAGCAATCCGGCGAGAGCCTCCAGCGCCGCCTCGGCGGTCGCCTCCGGGCAAGGGTGTCCGGGGCTGCAGCTTCCGTCCATCTCGCGCGCCGCGATCCCGGCGAGGCGAAGCTTCGGTCCCTCGGCGCAGTGGATCGGGCCGTCGCCGTCCCAGACCTTCTTCGGAGTGCAGGAGAAGCTCTCGCCCTTCGCGACGATCCGGGAGCCTCGCGCTTCGTCCCGCGCCTGAGCCGGCGCAACGGCGGCGCGCGAATCGCAGCCGGCAACCGCCAGCGCCGCCGCTGCGGCGATCGGCAAAGCGCGCAAATTCACGACCGCCAGCCTCGGAAATCCGGATCGAAGGTGCGGTTGAGAGCGTCGGCAAGCCGGATCCCAGCGCGCCTCAGGCGTTTTTCGACGATCGGCCTGGCCCGGTCGAGATAGGCTTCGCCGACGGGCAGGACGCGTTGGGGAACGCCGTCGGCGAAGGTCTGCCTGGAGTCCGAATACCAGCAGGCCCCGGCCTTGCGGACGCAATAGCCGGTCGGCCGGGCCAGGGTGATCCTGTAGGATTCCGCGGCCCACCGCGAGGGCTCGGAGCGGACCCAGCGCCTGCGCTGCCGGTCCGTGATCGGAGCAGCGAGGATCCTTGCCGCCGCCCGCGCCTGGACCAGCCGGTCGGTGCCCGGGCCGAAGATCCGGCGATCGACGACGCAGCTGTCCCAGACCGAATGGAGGCTGGCGGGGTACTTTCCGGTGCAGGGCCCCGGGGCCTCGATCTTGTTGCCGCCCAGGTCGTCGGCGAAGGAGTTGTGGAACGGCTGGTGAAGGTCGCCATACCAATGCCCGATGTAGAGGAGCGCATCGGCCTTGGCGGAGTCGCCCGCCGCGGAGCGAAGGATCGCGAGGTCGCCTTCGAGCGCGGAGAGCATGCAGGGCCTGCCGCCCGGGCAACCCGTTGGAATTCGGCGCTGGGCACGAAGATAATTGGTATAATGTTCGGTCGCCCGGGAGAGCGGCTTGTCCGGGAAGGTGCAGGTCTCGGTGAAGCTCGCGAACCGCCCGTCGAGAGCGACCAGCCTGTCCACCCGAGCCCTGGCCGCAGGGGTCAGGTTGAGGTAGCCGATCTCGCAGACCGTGTAATGGCCGCCCTGGCCCCAGGCGAAAGCCGGAGCGGGCGAGAGCAGATACAGGCATGCCAATGCAGCCGCGACGATCCAGCGCATGAGCCGAGTTCCCCGGAACGGTTGAGCGCGCCCGGTGGAGCGCGCCGTCGTTATATTCGATCCGGGGATATACGCTAATCAAATGCGGCGAGGGCGTCCCTTCGAAGCGAAGGGGAACGAACCCCGAAATCCTCGTTTTTCGCGAAAACGCTTGCGAAATCTCCTTCGAAAAGGATGATGCAGGGGTCCGGCAAGGGGGCCGATCCATGCATATGGCGGAGCCGCTGCTGGGCGGCTTGGACTTCATCATCCGCGAAGCGGCGCTGTTCGCCGCAACGGGCTTTCTGATCCTCGGGCTGAGCGATCTCGCCGTGGACCTTCTCTGGCTGGCCCATCGAGCCCGGCGTCTGGGAAGGCCCGCTCCGACGCTCGCCGACCTGGCGCCGCCGGCGCGTCCGGGGCGGCTCGCGATCTTCGTGCCCGCCTGGGACGAAGCGGCGGTGATCGGAGAGATGCTCCGGGGCGCCGTCTCGGCCTGGGGAGACGGCGACTGGCGGCTCTACGTCGGCACTTATCCCAACGACCCCGCCACCTTCGCCGCCGCCTCGGCCGTCGCCTCCCGGGAGCCGCGAGTGACGGTGGTGACCGGCGACGTTCCAGGCCCGACGACCAAGGCGGATTGCCTCAACCGGCTGTGGAGGGCCTTGCTCGCCGACGAGGCCGAGGAAGGGCGGCGGGCCAAGGCCGTCGTCCTCCACGACGCCGAGGATGTCGTCCACCCGGCCGAGCTTCTCCTGTTCGACGGGCTGATCGAGCGTTTCGAGCTCGTCCAGCTGCCGGTCCTGCCCCTCATCCACCCGGATTCGCGCTTTCTCGGCGGCCATTATGCCGACGAGTTCGCCGAGGCGCACGGCAAGGAGATGGTGGTGCGCGCCGCGCTCGGCGCCGGCCTCCCGTCGGCCGGAGTCGGGTGCGCCTTTGCCCGCGAGGCGCTCGGGCGGCTCGCCATGGCCCGGGGAGGGCTTCCGTTCGACGCCGACAGCCTGACTGAGGATTACGAGCTCGGCCTCAGGCTCGCCGAAGCGGGCGGACGGCGCGCCTTCGTCCGGGTGGCGGACGAGGGCGGCGGACTTGTCGCCACCCGCGAATATTTCCCCGGCACCCTCGAGGCCGCGGTTCGGCAGAAGGCGCGGTGGATGACGGGAATCGCCTTGTCCGGCTGGGACCGGCTCGGCTGGAGCGGGGGCCTCGCCGAGCGCTGGATGCGGCTTCGCGACCGGCAGTCGCTTCTCGCCGCGACCCTGCTCCTCGCCGGTTATCTCGCGCTCGGTCTCTGGCTGGTCCTCAAGGCCTGGCAGGGCGCGGGCGGAGCGGGGCCGGCGCCCTTGCCCGCCTTGGTATCGGCCCTCGTCACGGTCAATCTGGCGCTGCTCGGCTGGCGGCTGGCGGTCCGCGCCGGCTTCACCGCCGCCGCCTACGGCCCGGGCGAGGCGCTGCGCTCCATGCCCCGGATGGCGGTCGGCAACCTGGTGGCGATGCTCGCGGCGGCGTCCGCACTGTCACGCTACCGGGCGCTGAGGCGCGGCGGAAGGCTCCGTTGGGACAAGACCGCCCATATCTTCCCGGCCCGCCCCGCGACGGAATGAGGGGTTCGCCGCCACTACGCTTCCTGGCCGTCGTGCTCGGGGGATGGGCGGCGCTGAGGACGATGCTCATCGCTCCGCCCTGGACGGCCCCGCCCGCCGGGACGGTCTCCGCGGCGGTGGCGAGCCGGGCCCGGCCGGCGCCACGCCCGGAATGGACGGTGAGCCAGGCCCTCCCGACGGAGCGGGCCGTCGCGGGAGGCCGGCTCGATCCGGCGACCGCCGCGCCGCCCCCGGCCCGATCCGAGCGACGAAGGCTGTGGGCGAACGCCGCGACCCCGTTCCTCGAGTCGCTTCCGGCGCAAGTGGAGCGGGCGCCGGACGAGCGCCGGTTCCTCCCGCCGGTTCCGGTCCAGCGGGCGGCGCTTCCGGCACGGCCAGGTCCCTCCGTCCCCTCGCGCCGCTGGTCGCTTTCCGCCTGGTCGTTCGTTCGAAGCGGCGGGGCCTCCACGCTCGCCGACCGGGGCCTGCTCGGCGGAAGCCAAACCGGCGCGAGAATCTCCTATCGCCTCGGCGGGGGTCCGGCCCGGCCGCTCGCTTTCTCCGCCCGCTTCTCCCTCCCGCTGAAGCGTCCGGCGGGGGCGGAGGCCGCTTTGGGGGTCGACTGGAAGCCGGCCCGAAAATGGCCGGTCCATGTCCTCGCCGAGCGGCGCCAGGCGCTGGGCCGGGAAGGGCGCTCGGCTTTCGCGGTTACAGTCTACGGCGGGGTCGGCGACGCCCGGCTCGGCCCCCTGCGGATCGATGCCTATGCGCAAGCGGGGCTGGTGGGCGCCCGGTCGCGCGATCCCTTCGCCGACGGATCGCTTCGGTTCTCGCTTCCGCTGGGCGGGCGAATCCGCCTCGGCGCCGGGGCCTGGGGCGCCGCCCAGCCCGGCCTCGCCCGATTCGATCTCGGCCCGCAGGCCGCATTCCGGCTGCCCGTCGCCGGCCGGGCAATCAGCATCGCCGCCGACTGGCGGGTGCGGGCGGCGGGCAATGCCGGCCCCGGCTCCGGCCCCACGCTGACGGTAGCGACGGACTTCTGAAGGTCATCCCGGCGAAAGCCGGGACCTCGGGGAGACCCGCCGAGACTTCTTGTCCTGAGGTCCCGGCTTTCGCCGGGATGACGCGGCGCACCCATTTCCGCGCCACCCTTCCGCACCGCGCCGGCAGCGGCTAATCAATGCCCGTGGACATCTACCTTCCCATCGCCGGCCTGTCGGTCAACGCGCTGGCGATTATCCTGCTGGGCGGAGTGGTCGGCCTCCTGACCGGAATGGTCGGGGTGGGCGGGGGGTTCCTGACGACTCCGATCCTCATCTTCTACGGAATCCCGCCGCCCGTCGCGGTCGCCTCGGCGACCACCCAGATCACCGGCACCAGCGTCTCGGGAGTCCTCGCCCACCGGCGGCGCAAGGGAGTCGATTACCGGATGGGCGGGGTGATCATCGCGGGCGGCCTCGTCGGGGCGCTGGCCGGCGGCGGCCTGTTCCGGCTCCTCCAGGACGCGGGCCAGATCGATACCGTCATCTCCCTGCTCTACGTCGTCCTGCTCGGGACGATCGGTATCCTGATGGCCAAGGAAGCGGCGACCGCGCTCGACATCATCAAGCCGAGCGAGAATGCGAAGCAGCCCAAGCGCCACAACCCGCTGATCGCGGCCCTTCCGATGCGCTGGCGCTTCTACCAGTCGGGCCTCTACATCTCGCCGCTCGGGCCGCTGCTGCTCGGCTTCGGCACCGGCATATTGACCGTATTGCTCGGAGTCGGGGGCGGCTTCATCGCCGTCCCGGCGATGATCTACCTGCTCGGGATGTCGGCGCAGGTCGTGGTCGGGACCTCGCTTCTCCAGATATTGTTCGTCACCGCCGCGACGACCCTCATCCACGCCACCACCACCAAGTCGGTCGACATCGTCCTCGCCGGCCTTCTGCTCGTCGGATCGGTGATCGGCGCCCAGTTCGGGGCGCGCCTCGCCCAGAAGGCGAAGCCCGAATTGCTCCGGATGTTCCTCGCAATCATCATCCTCGCGGTCGCGATCCGGATGGCGATCGGGCTGGGCTGGCGGCCCGAGGAGATCTACACGTTGCAGGTCCTGTGAGGAGGCTTCGGGCCCTCCTGCTGCTGTGCGCCGCTCCGCTCGCGATCGGCGCCGCCAAGCCTCGGCTGGTGCCCGACGTCTCGCAGAGCGAGATCGAGATCCAGTACAGCTTCACCGGGGCCGAGCTGCTCCTGTTCGGAGCGATCCTCTATCCCGGCGGCCGGACCCCGACCGAGCATGCCGACATCGCCGTGGTGGTGAAGGGCCCGGTCCAGCCGCTGGTCGTCCGCGAGAAGCAGAAGGTGGCCGGGATCTGGATGAACGTCGAGGCCGCCCGGTTCCGCTCGGCCCCGGCTTTCTACGCCGTCGCCTCGTCCCGGCCGCTCTCGAAGCTGATCGACGAGCGGACCGCCGCCATCTACGAGCTCGGGCTCGAGAACCTGTCGCTCTCGCCCGGCGGAGGCAAGTCCCCCGAGGTGCAGAGGCGCTTCGAGGCCGGGCTGATCGACCTGATGCGGCGGCGCCAGCTCTACATGGAGGATCCGGGCGGAGTGCGGATCACCGACCATGTGCTCTATCGCGGCCGGATCAGCTTCCCCTCGCTGGTCCCGGTCGGCGACTATACGGCCGAGACCTTCCTCATCAAGGACGGCCGGGTGATCGCCGGAGCGCAGCGCGAGATCAGGATCGGCAAGACCGGCTTCGAGCGCGACGTCGCCGCCGCCGCCGACCGCTGGTCCTTCGCCTATGGCGTGGCCGCGGTGGCGATGTCGCTGCTGCTCGGCTGGGGCGGCAGCCTGGTGTTCAGGCGGGGATAGTTCTCCCCATGCGCTTCGCGGACAGGGAGGACAAAAACAGGAAAAGCAGTTGTTTACCCCTCGCTGCTAGGAGGGACGGCGGAAACAGCCGGGGGCGCGACGCTCGAATGACCGACATGATGAACTTCAAGACCGTC